>RFZO01000321.1 GCA_009920715.1 Actinomycetota bacterium
CGGAGCCGTGCTGGTCACGGGGACGGTGACGATCACACCGGCCTCGCGAAGCGTGCCGCCCGTGCCGGTGACCAGCAGGAGCAGGCTGTTGCCATCCGCAGCCGCCGAGCCGACGACCGTCTCCGGCGTCGCCGCCGAAGTGGTCGCGGTGCCGACCGACTGGGTGTACCCGAAATGCGAAAGGTCTCTCATGTCACGTTCTCCTTAAGCTTCCCGTCAGACCGACGTGACGTGGACGATCCGGTTCTCGGGCTCAGACGCGCCGTACTCCCAGATCACCTTGTAGCCCTCGATCGAGATCCAGCCCTGGCGACGCCGCAGGCCAAGCTCGGTCGGGATGTCCTCGCGGATCTCGGCCGGCAGAGCGACGATGCGCTTGACGGTCTCGGAGCCGAAGAACACCGCCTCGCCCTTGTACGAAGTCGTGCCAAGGGTGCTCGAGAGGATGTGGTTGTCCTCGATGAAACGGACGCCGTGGAACCGGCCGATCTCGCCCGCGAACAGGCGCTCGGGATCCCCGTAGAGCGACGCATTGATGAAGTCGTCGTCCTTGCGGAGCATCGTCGCGAAGCCCGGCGAGCAGATGCAGATGTAGTTCCCGTCGTCGTCATACGGCGGCACCGGCGAGGCCGTGCTTGAGCCGTAGACACCCGACTTCAGCGACTCGACGATCTCGAGGATGTCCCAAACGCTGATGTGACGGGTCGCGGTGTTGCTGATCGTGCCGTCGGTGTCCCAGGCGGCCGACGGGTTCAGCGCATCGCCGGTCGGCGTGTACTTCACCTTGGTCGACTGGAACTGGGTCGCCGCGGCGCGGTTCAGCACCTTGGCCATGTCGTTGACGATGCGGCGCTGGTTCAAGTTCTTGAGATCGAACTTGCTGATCCGCATCAGGTACTCGGTGTACGGGATCGCGTTGCCGTAGATCTTCAGCGAGACGCTCGACTGAAGGATCTTGCCCTGCGTGTCCGGAACCGGGCCCTGCTCGGGGATGACACCGCCCTCGGTGTCGACGTTCAGCGCCTTGTTGAAAAGGAGCGTCTCACCCGCGTTCGCACCGAAAGCCTCGTCCGTGTCGCAGAACTGAACCCACCGCATGATGGGCTGGGCCTGGTGGTGCAGGTCGAGGGACAGCTCCTGGTTCGAGAGGTAGCCACCGTAATTGGTGGATCCCCACTCCTGTCCTGCCACTACATATGCCGCCTCGTGACGTTCCGCTTCATGTCTTCACGGGCCGCCCAGCCCGCCCCTCTCGCCCGCACCAATCAGGCGACCTTGCTCCCGGCGCGCGGATACGCGCCGCGGAATGCGTTGCTCGTCCTGTCGGTCATCGCCGACAGGCGCGCCCGGCGAGCCTCGAGCTCGTTCACGGGCACGTTCGCGCCACCGGAGCCGTAGGCGCCGCCGGTGGGCATGCTCGCAGCCCTGCGCTGCTGGTCCTCGTAGGCGCGCTGCTGCTCCCAGACGTTTCGCTCGGAATGCATCGCCTGCCGCGTCCACTCGACCGCAGCCTGCACGCGCTGCTGGTAGGTCAGGTCCGGCCGGTTCGCGTTGGCCCAGTCGAGCATCTGCCCGACCTGCCACTCGCGGC
>RFZO01000322.1 GCA_009920715.1 Actinomycetota bacterium
GGTACATCGACGCCGGGAACGAGGCGCGGGCGGGCGAGAGCTTCACCACCACCCTACGCGACCTCGCCGCCGTTGACCTGCCCGCCGCGTTGCGCGAACGGCTAATGACGGCGCGGAGCCTGCGGTGAACTACCCCATCTGCCTGTCGGTGCGCTATGTTGGAGAGGCCCATGCACCCCGGATCTGACCATGCCAGAGGCTGAACCCAAGCCGCCAAAGCCCCGCCTGCCGCCGGTCAACCCGAACGCCGACCCCGTGTTGACCGAGAAGGCATACGCCTACTGGGCGGGACAGGGGAGGATCGGGACAAACGAGATCCTTACCAATGACCAGTTGGAGGAGATCTGCGAACTGATCGCCTCCGGCACAGTGCGGGCGGTCGGGGCGTTCGCGCAGGTCATAGGGATCGGCCCGAACGCTGTCTCGTCTCTCCGGGGGGAAGGTCGCTCGGTCGCCGACCTGATCAACAACGCCCACGCCGCCGGGAGGAAGCCACCCGCGTTGAACCCCCGGCAAGTGCGCGCCCTCTACATCATGCACCGACTCTACAAGGCGGAGGGGCGCCGGGAGCAGGAACTAACCAGCCTCGCCCTCGGGCTGATCGATGACCGGGGGCCGAACGCGCAGGCGACGATGATCCTCAACGCGACCGTCTACGCCGCCGAGGCCAACAGTATGACCCGCGTCGAGCACCTCGCCGAGCAGCAGGAACCCGCCGCCGAGCCGACCCCGGCGCAGCGCCGCGCTTGGCTTGCCCGTGAGGCCGCCGCGCTCGGGATGACGCTGGTACCGAAGGCCGACCCGCAGACATGAGATTTTCCGCAGGGGGCCGGTCGCCCCCAGGAGAACAGTATGCCTAAGCCTCAAGTCACGCAATCTGACACAAGCCTCCAGATTCCCATCGGAGCACAGTTTGGGTACTGCCCTCAGTGTGGCGCTCCGGGGCAGACGCGCGAACGCCGCTTGTACGGCAACGACAAGTGCGGAAACGGCCACATCTACCCGTCAGGGGAGGCCATCTCTATCCGTGCAAAGTAGACGGCGCGGGTAGAGACAGAGGTTGTGGGCCACAGCGGAGGCAAAGATGGGCGAGCGCGAGGATCGGGACTGGGTTCGCTTAGGGACGCTCGCCCCTGCGGTGGCGAAGGACAGCGTGTAAATGCACCCTGCCGCCTCGATTACCCCCCTCGACATCTACGCATGGTGTGAGCCTGCGGACGGGGGCATGTCGCCGGGGCAGCGCGCCTTTCACCAGCACCCCGCCCGCTACCGGCGCTTGCAGGCGGGCAATCAGGTAGGCAAGTCGTACGCTGGCGCCGCCGAGGCATGGTGGGCGATGACGGGGACGCACCCCTACGCCCCCGCGCCCCCGGCTCGCCTCGGCTGGATCGTCATGCCGGACATGGACGGCGGCTGGCCGAAGATCAGCAGCAAGCTCCGCGAGCTGCAACCGGGCAACGTCCTCGCCGAGCGGTGCCGCTACGATCCGGTGCGCGGGTACGTCTCCGGCGGGAAGCGTTGCATTGAACTCCGCTCCGGCTCGGTCTGCTACCCGAAGTCGGGGACGCAAGACCCCCTCGCCCTGGAGGG
>RFZO01000323.1 GCA_009920715.1 Actinomycetota bacterium
GAAGACGGTGCCACTGTCCGACGCCAAGATTTTGCAGGACGCTAAAGGCGTAGCTATCTCCCCGGAAGAAGCTAGAGATACTATCTTCAAGATTTTGGACACCACTAAGCTAAATGACACGCAGATCAAGCAGCTACGTGACGGCTTGGAGGCAATCGTCTTTGCGCCAAACAACCAATATCTGAGCACCGACAAGCGGGATGCGGACAAGCTAGATATTAAGAGCACCAAGTACGACGTGGCTGGCGCGTATACAGATAGCGAACTTGCAACTATTAATCGTGAGTATGCTGTACGCAAAGAGCTGGCTGACAAAGTGCTGGATAAAATGAAGCGGCTTAACAAGATCAACATTGATCTTAATCGGCAGGCAAACTACGTCTCTGACTTTGCGGACAACTGGATTAAGTTCTATGACTGGAAAGACTATGTACCGTTAAAAGGTAAAGCGCTTTCCGAAGAAGCTGAGCTACTGAATATAGAAAGTCAGAAGCTAGGTGGTGAACTGCAGGACGTTGCCTATACCTTCGAAGGCCGTATCACGCCCCCGGACAATCCTGTGCTGCAGGTTATGGCTGACTCTGCGCTGGCGGCTTTGCGCGTGGGTAGGAAGGACGTAACACAATCGATATACAACGCGGTGCAGCAAGGACTTATCAAAGGCAGTATAAAAGAGCTAACCTTTTACGATCGCAATAACCTGAAGAAGCTTGAAGAATACAAGGGCGAAAGTAAGGTCTTTCATTACATGGACAACGGCAACGTAGCCGTTATTAAGCTGGACGACGCTGCACAGCGCGAGGCTATCCGTCGTACATATAAAGAAACACACCCGCTGATCGATCGTTTGAACAAGGCTACCAGCCTGATTGGCCAGCTGCACACCCGATATAACGTAGCGTTTGCTCCGGTCAACTTCGTTCGCGATGTGCTTACCAATGCCTACACGCTAGGCGCTGAGCTTGGCCCGACAGAGTCTTTCCGCTATCTGGGCGCTGTGGCTGCTGGCATTGTCAGGGAGCAGTACAAGGCTGGCAGGTTTTCTTACTATTACGCCCGAGGTAATACGGCGAAGATAAAAGAGCTTGCTGCCAAAGACGCCTACTACAGAGACATGATGGAGTACGTCAAGACGGGCGGTAGGGTGTCCTACATCGCTGGGCTGGCGCCGAAGGGGCAGTACGAAGAGCTCTACAAGTCTGCTGCTGGCGGCAGGATTCTTAATACTAAGGCACAGATACAACGGTTCTTTGACCTGTGGATTGACTCGTTTGAACTTACCGCACGGGTCGCTGCCTATCGCTTAACTAAGTCAAACGAGAAAGCAGAGCTAGTCAAAGCTGGTAAATCTGAAGCTGAAGCAGAGCAAGCCGCTCGTATTAAAGCCGCTGCCTACGCCAAGAACCTCGCTAACTTTGAACAGATTGGTGAGTGGGGTAAGGGGTTGGGCGCATGGTTCATGTTCTTCCGTCCCGCTGCTACCGGTGCCGTGCGCGCTATGGAGGCTATCGCTCCTGCGTTTATGGACGTACGCCAAGCTAAGTACCGCCTGCCTGAGTA
>RFZO01000324.1 GCA_009920715.1 Actinomycetota bacterium
AGAACCGGTGGACGGTGACGCGCACCGACACCGCCCCGGTGGAGATCGGGTACATCGTGCAGAAGCGGATGGCCCTGAAGGAGAGCGTCACCTGCACTGCGCCGGACGGCTCCGGTGTCGTGTTCCGCATCCAGGGGCGCAAGGTGATCGAGCTCGGCGGCGTGTACGACGTGCTCGACGGGAGTGGTGCCCCTATCGGCACCATCGCGAAGGACTTCAAGGCGTCGCTCGGCCGCTCCACCTACGTCATCGAGACACCGCACGGCCGCTGGACGCTCACCGAGACCAGCCAGTTGCAGGCGATCCTGCGCCGTGTGATGAACGTGGTGTCGGACATCCCGTGGTTGCTGCGGGTGCAGTTCGCCCTCATGAACGAGTCGGGCGCGCAGGTGGGCCACGTGAACCGTGCGAACATGAAGATCAAGGACACGTACGACATCCGTGTCGACGACGACCGCCTGGACATGAGGATGGCCGCGGCCATGGGCGTCGCGGTCGACGCCTTCATGAACCGCTAGCGGGCGGCGTTCAGGGCGTCGCGGGTGTCGCGGGCCACGCGCGCGGCGCCCCCCACGTGGTTCGCCGCGTCGGCGTACATGATCGCCCGCGACGAGTTCACGATGAGCCCTGCGCGGGCCGAATCCGCCCCGTTGCGCACCACCTCGGCGGGATCCCCGCCCTGGGCACCCACGCCGGGCACCAGCAGCGGCATGTCGCCCACGATTGAGCGCACCTCGGCGAGCTCGGCGGGATAGGTGGCTCCCACCACGAGGGCCACCTCCCCGCGGGTCGACCATTCCTCCGCGGCACGGCGGGCCACGTGCCGGTACAGGGGTTCGCCGTCGATCATTCGGGACTGGAACTCGCCGCTGCCCGGGTTCGAGGTGCGGCACAGCACCACGATGCCGCGGCCCTCGTGCTCCTGGTACGGCGCCAGGGTGTCACCCCCCATGTACGGGTTGACCGTGACCGCATGGGCGCCGTAGCGCACGAATGCCTCGCGGGCGTACATGCGGGCGGTGTCCCCGATGTCCCCGCGCTTGGCGTCGAGGATGATCGGAACGGCGGGGTGGTGGGTGCGGATGTGCTCGCACACCGCCTCCAGCTGCTGCTCGGCGCCCGCGGCGGCGAAATAGGCGATCTGGGGCTTGAAGGCGCAGGCGAACTCGGCCGTGGCGTCCACGATGTCCACGCAGAACTTGGCGATGGACGCCGGCTGGTTGCGCACGGAGGCGGGGAGCCGGTCGGGATCGGGGTCGAGCCCCACGCACAACAGGGTGCCGGCGGCCTCCCAGCGGTCCCGCAGGAGGGAGAGGAAGCTCACGCCCCGGTCATTCCTCGATGGAGATGGCCGCCGTGGGGCACATGTCGGCCGCCTGGCGGGCGAGGTCGGCGTTCTGGCCCTCCGGGTTCTCGATGAGCACGTAGAGGTACCCGTCGGTGCGGACCTCGAACACCTCGGGGGCGATTTGCGAGCACGCCCCCGTCGAGGCGCAGACATCGAAATCAACGACGACCTTCATGGTGACT
>RFZO01000325.1 GCA_009920715.1 Actinomycetota bacterium
ACGCTGATATCCGCCTGCGTGCCGCCGCCCTGCGCCTATGGCGCAAGGCTGCCGACGGCGAGCCCGCTACGGTGCGCGCGTGGTGGGGCGGGCTGCCGGAGTTCTACCCCAATCCCGACAAGGTGCAGGCATGAGCCGTGTTCCTTTCGACGAATACGCCGCTATCAAGGCGGTCAACTGGTCAAGCCTGAAGCACATGCGGGACAGCCCCAAGGCCTACCGCTGGCACCGGGACAATCCCGACACCGGCGACACGACCGGGCGCATGAAGGGCCGCGCGCTCCACACCCTCGTCTTCGAGCCGCACCTGTTCGATGCCGAGTACGCGGTCTTCGATGGGGACGCGCGCCGGGGTAAGGCCTGGGAGGAGTTCAAGGCCGCCAACGGGGACAAGTGCATCCTCAAGGCCGCAGAGGTGGAGGAGGCCAAGGCCCAAGCCGAAGCCGTCCGCTCTCACCCCGCCGTACAGCCCTACCTTGACGGCGGCGTCTTCGAGAGCACGATCCAGTGGAAAGACCCGCAGACGGGCATCCCCTGCAAGGCGCGCCCGGACTGGTGGCACCCCGCGACCCGCACCCTGATCGACCTCAAGGGCACGTCCACGCTGCACCCCCACTACTTCGCCCGGATCGCGGCCCGTCTCGGCTACCACTGCCAGCTTGGCCACTATCAGAAGGGCCTGTCTGTGGTCTACCCCGGCGGCCCGATCAGCGTGAAGCTGTTGGCTGCCGAGCTGAAGCAGCCCTACGACGTGGCCCTGTTCAGCCTGCCCGAAGACTTCCTCTATGCAGGCGAGTCCGAGGTGACCGAGCTTCTGCGCAAGCTCCGGCAGTGTGCCGAGTCGAAGCAGTGGCCCGGCCGCTTCCCCGAAGCCGTGGAACTTGAGGCCCCCGCATACATCTTTGGTGACGACGAAAACCCCGCTGACTTCAACGTCAGCTTTGCAGGAGAATGAGCATGGACGCAAGCGCATTGAACCCCGGACAGTACATCAAAGCCGCAGACTTGGGTGTATCTATGCCCAAGAATCCGACCCTCACCATCAAGTCAGCGACCATCGAAGAGATGGCCAGCCTGAAGCCCGGCTCCACAGAGAAGACGGTGGAGAAGGGCGTGGTCTTCTTTGAGGAGACGAAGCGCGGCTGGGTCATGAACAAAACCAACGTCGAATGTCTCAAAGCCCTGTTCGGCGCCCGCACCGAAGGATGGACCGGAAAGCGGGTCACCCTGAAGACCGAGGCCACCAACACCGGCCCCGGCATCCGCGTACTCGGCAGCCCGGACATCAGCACCAACGTGGTCGCCATCGTGCGCCTGCCCCGCAAGAAGCCGATCACGATGGTCCTGCAACCGACCGGCGGCAAGGCCAAGCCCCGCAGCCAACGCCCGGAAGATGTGGCCTTCCGCGCCGCCATCAAAGCGGAGATTGACGCGGGCAGCGGGCAGGATGAGGTGATGCTGCTGCTTGGTGGCCGCCTTTCGGATGACGTGCCCGAAGCCGAGCGGGCGGAATTCCTGGAAAAGGTCAAG
>RFZO01000326.1 GCA_009920715.1 Actinomycetota bacterium
AGGACTGCTGTAAGAGCCTTGTACTCTCAAGGAGGCGAGGCTGGCAATATCCTTAGAGAAGCGTTAACGGTTCGTCCTGAAGCGTTTAGGAGGTCTGCTCAAACCTTGATGCAGCAAACCTTAACACCTGGAGTTGATAAGAGCGTACTTCGCTCGATGAAGATGTCTGACGACGCAGCAAAGGCAGCAGAGCGGCAGGCTTATAAACAGGCATTTGAGCAAGGTGGTGTCATTTCACCAGAGCTTACGCTTGCATTTGGCGAGGCTATCAAAAAAGTTCCCAATGTTGTTGAAAACATCAACCGGAATTATCGAGCAGAGACAGGCAAAAAGAACTTCTTTGAGGTTGTTGACGGCAAGGTAAGGTTTGATAAGGGAGCGACATTAGAAGATTTTGAGATTGCAAGACGCGCTCTGCGTGACGAAGCGGATCAGGCTTACCGATCAGGCCAGGGGGCTTACGGAGAGATTCTTAAAAACCTTGAGTTGAACATTAAGTCTGCGTTGGATGTAGCCTCGCAACCTTTAGCAAAAGCAAGGGCTGGTGCTGCTGCGTTACGACAGGCAAGGGATGCCTTTGGAGAGGGTAGAAAAGCGTTTACCAAGTCATCTGATGCGGTCGAGTTAGAGATACAGAACTACAATCCTCAACAGCTTCAGGCATATAGATCCGGCGTAATGGATGCAATGCGTAACAAGTTCACGACCGGACAGCGCAAGAGTCTTATGAATACGCTTGCTGATGAAGAAAGCAAAGAATCAAAGATTCTAAGGTCTGTCTACCCACAAGACTCTTTGCCAGACCTAGTAAAACGCATTGAGCTTGCGTCGCAGTCGCAAAAAACAGCAACCTCGGTGTTGGGTGGGTCTCAGACTGCGCCCAGCTTATTACAAGCTCCTAAGATTGGTTCAAACGTTTCTGCCCAAGAAATGGCAAGCGCAATAGGCGGCGACCCCTTCGCTTTGATAAACGTAACCCGTAAAATCCTTGGTAGCAAAACACAAAACCTTTCTGAACCTGACCGTAAACGTGTCGCACAAATACTTGTTGAAACAGATCCAAATCTCGTTAGGCGAGCTTTGCAGGATGACAGTGCAATGGCTGAACTACAGCGCAAGGTTTCACAAATGACAGGCGGTCTTGCCGTTGGCGCAAGAAGCGCAGGTGCTTATGGCGCAGGTGCTTACTTAACGCCGTCACTTCTAGCGGAATAAATCATGGCAAAGACAAAAATCTCTGAGTTCTCGTCAAACCCTGGTGACAACACCGATATTGACGGCATTAACATCGCAGAAGGTTGTGCTCCTTCTAACATCAACAATGCTATTCGTGAGTTGATGAGCCAACTCAAGAACCAGCAGGCAGGCTCAGACGGCGACACCTTCACAACAAACGATGTCCTTACGGTGTCTGGTGTCACAGCCAACGCAGGACGAGTAAGGCTTGGAGAGGATGCAGACAACGGTTCTAACTACACTGAACTACGCGCTTCTGCATCCCTTGCTGCCAACGTAACCTTTGTGCTTCCT
>RFZO01000327.1 GCA_009920715.1 Actinomycetota bacterium
TCGCGGTACTTCTCGCTGCGCGCGAGAAGGTCGTGGTGCGACCCTGCAGCGGCGATCCTGCCGCCGTCCAGCAGGACCACGGTGTCGGCGAGTTCGATGGTGGCGGGACGGTGCGCGATCACGATGGTTGTGCGCCCGCGCATCACCGTGGCGAGGGCATCACGGATCTCGTGCTCCTTCGTCGGGTCGACAGCCGAGGTGGCGTCGTCCAGCACCAGCACGCGCGGGTCGGCCACGATTGCCCGGGCGATGGCCACGCGCTGGCGCTGTCCCCCCGAGAGAGAGAACCCGCGCTCCCCCAGCGTCGTGTCGTACCCGTCGGGCAGCTGCGTGATGAACTCGTGCGCTCCCGCGAGCCGTGCGGCGCGCTCCACGATGTCGCGGCCCACCTCCGGCCTCGCGAACGCGATGTTGGCCGACACCGTGTCGTTGAAGAGCAGCCGACCCGTGCTGCGGGTCGTAGAAACGCAGCAGAAGGCGGGCGATGGTGGACTTGCCCGACCCGGTGGCACCGACGACCGCCACGGACTCCCCCGGTGCAATCTCCCAGTCCATCCCGTCGAG
This sequence comes from Actinomycetota bacterium, assembly GCA_009920715.1. Classification (GTDB taxonomy): domain Bacteria; phylum Actinomycetota; class Acidimicrobiia; order Acidimicrobiales; family Ilumatobacteraceae; genus UBA2093. The sequence continues at coordinate 565 of RFZO01000327.1, forward strand.
CACCCGCACGTCCGTGTGGCCGAGCTCGTAGCCGAACCTGACACCGGAGAACCGCACGGCACCCACGGGGGATGCGAGGCCGGCGGCGGGAAGCCTGCTCGGGCGCGGCGGGTCGGCGATTGCCGGCTCCTCCGAGAGGATCTCGTTCACGCGCATCAGGGCCGCGGCCGCGCGCTGCCCCATGGCGACGGTCATGCCGATGTTGCGCATCGGCCAGATGAGCATGGTGAGGTACGTGTTGAAGGCGACGAGACCGCCGAGCGTCATCGAGCCGTCGAGCACACGGTGGCCGCCGATGCCCAGCACCGCCACCAGCCCCAGGTTCGGCAGCAGGTCGATGGCGGGCAGGAACCTGCTGCGGATGCGCGCGGCCTTCATGGACTCGGTGCGGATGTCCGCGGCCTCCCTGTCGAGCTTGCCCTGCTGCACCGCCTCGGCGCCGAACCCCTTGATGACGCGTATGCCCGAGACGGATTCCTCCACCACGTTCGCGAGCTGTGCCTGCTCCTGCTGCACCGCCATCACCGCGGGATGGATCTTCTGCGAGAAGCGCCGCGCGGACACGTTGATGAACGGAAGCGGGAACAGCGCGACCGCCGCGAGGAGCGGGTCGCTGATGAACAGGATGACCACCACGAACAGCACCATGGTCACCTGCGAGGCGAAGATCGGGATGTTCACCACGAATCCCTGCACCTGCTGCAGGTCGCTCGAGGACCGGCTCATCAACTGGCCGGTCTGGGCGCGGTCGTGGAACCCCACGTGGAGACCCTGGATGTGGGCGAACAAACGCTCGCGCAGCGTGGACTCCGTGACACGGCTCTCCCGGAACGCGATGTAGCGGCGCCATGCTGCAAACGTCCCCGCGACCGCCGCAGCACCGAGGATGAGGAGGGTCCACAGCGGCAGCGAGCCGCTCTCGTTGATGCCCCGGTCGATCGCCAGGCGCGTGAGTTGCGGCACCGC
>RFZO01000328.1 GCA_009920715.1 Actinomycetota bacterium
GCGCTTAGTTGCAGGCACTACAGGTACTTATTTGGCTAACCTTACTGGATTAACACCCAATACGCTTTATTATTACAGAGCCTTTGCTACTAATGCTAATGGTAAGGCTACTAATGCTGCAGCTGATGGAAAAGTACGGCGTCTCGTGGGATGACTTCTCTCGGAAGGGACGCCCCCCGAAGGGTGTGTCCGAACTTCGGTCGTGCATCGTCACCGATCTGCACGCCGAGGGTCGAACCTGGGCCGACATCATGGCCATCACGGGCTTGTCGAACGGCGCTGTCCAACGTTTGACCAAGGCCAAACGGAACCCGAACACCATGGCGCGGGTACGGGCTGCGGCGGCCGAACTCGGCAAGTCCGGTGCAGGGATGTCGAAGCCGTGGTTCTCTGATGCCCTTCGTCGGTGGTGGGCGGAAGGTCGGTTTGACTTTCACCGTGCCCCACGTTCGGAAAAAGACAGGGTTGCCCTTCGGGCATCGTGGACGGACGAACGCAGGGTGCGGCTGTCCAACATCCGCACCCGCCTAGGGGCTGACGCGTCCTACCGTGGTCGCCTCGAGGCATACCATCGTTCCCCGGAAGTGCGCCGTCATCGTTCGACCCAACAAGCCTATCGGATGGCACATGCCCCGGCCACATTCGTTCGGGGCATCCGTTCGTTCGTGTTCGTCATGAAGTGTGATCAGTTCTTGATCCACACGCGCAGTTCGTACAAGACCGCCGTCGTACACTTGTTGGAATCCGACCCACGGGTTCGGTCGTACACCTACGAGCCGACAATGACCGACGAGTGCGGCGTCCTGTTTCCCGACTTCGTCGTCACCTGGGCCGATGGTGGCACCACCCTGATCGAGGTCAAGGCCCACTGGGTCACCCGCCTACCCCCGGAACACAAGGTCACCGCGCGGTTGGATCGGTCGCGGCGTCTGACTGACCGCATGGGGTGGTCCTTCGACATTTGGACTGAGAACCGAAAGGAGGTTCGCGATGCTCTCGCCCGAACTCCGTGAACGACTCCGTACCGCGTTCGCCGACGGGTCCCTGCGCGTGCAATCGGTCTCACCCGACGGACAGGTCGAGTGGTGCCGCGTCCAGGCCGTACACCGTGCCGAGGTCCCATGGGAGACCATCGTGTCCGTGGACACGGCCGACGGGACGATGACCACGACCGCCGGGCACCGGGTGTTCACCACCCCCACGACCAAGGTCGAGGCGAAAGACCTATCCGTCGGGGACACGGTGTTCACATCCCGCGAGGACGGCACCACTTCCACGGCCGTCGTCACGGCCACCCGCACCGAGGCGTCCCGCCAGTTCATGTACGACCTGACCGCCGAACGGTGGCACAACTTCACCCTGCACGGGTGCGGCATCGTCGTCTCGAACTCGCCGGACCGCAATTACCATTTCCGCCCGCCCCAGGGGGAGGGCACCGTCGGGTGCTACAACCGGGTGTTCGGGTACGTCTGGGAGGACGCCGAACTGTACGAGTACCTCGAGATGGCCCTGTGGAAGTGGAACATGCAC
>RFZO01000329.1 GCA_009920715.1 Actinomycetota bacterium
CCGTGGAACTCGCCCGACATCTCGGCGATGCCCGCCGCGTTGTCGGAGACCGGGCCGAAGGTGTCTTCCGACACGATGACGCCGGTGGTGGCGAGCATTCCCATGCCGCAGAGTGCGACGAGGTAGAGCGAGAAGGTCAGGTTGCCGCCGCCGAGGCCGAGCGCGACGCCGATGGCGATCGCGATGGCGATGACTGCGTAGACCGAGCTCTCGAGGCCGTATGCGGTGCCGGAGAGGATGGCCGTTGCGGGGCCAGTCTCGGCCGAGGCGGCGATTTCCTTCACGGGCTTGAAGTGCGTTGCGGTGTAGTACTCCGTCAGGCGGCTGACGAGCTGTGCGAGCACGAGGCCCACGGCAACAGCGCCGAACACGCGCCAACCGGCTCCGCTGATGAGCTTCACACCGTCTGCGGCGGTGCCCTTGTCGTTGCCGACGTAGCCCAGCGCGAGCGCGAGGGTGCCGAGCAGCGACAGCGAACCGGCAACGAGGAATCCCTTGTTGATCGGCTTGAGTGCGTTGGTCTCGCCCTCCTTCGCCTTCACAGCGAAGACACCGGCAATCGATGCGATCACACCGATGGCGCGGGCCGCGAGCGGGAACACGAGGCCCATGGCCGGGTTGAGGCCGATGGACTTGAACGCGGCGACGCCGAGGATGATCGAGGCAACGAGGGTGACCTCGTAGCTCTCGAACAGGTCGGCGGCCATGCCGGCGCAGTCGCCCACGTTGTCGCCCACGTTGTCGGCGATGGTGGCGGGGTTGCGCGGGTCGTCCTCGGGGATGCCGGCTTCGACCTTGCCCACGAGGTCAGCACCCACGTCGGCGGCCTTGGTGAAGATGCCGCCACCGACGCGCAGGAACAGCGCGAGGAGGGAGCCACCGAAACCGAAGCCGACGAGGATGACGCTCGAGGTGTTCTGGAAGATCATGATGATGCCCGTTGCACCGATCAGGCCGAGGCCGACGGTGAACATGCCGGCAACGCCACCGGTGCGGAAGGCGACCGTGAGGGCCCTCGGCATCGAGTTGGTCAGCGCCGCGGCTGCCGTGCGGACGTTGCCGCGCGTTGCCAGGGTCATGCCGATGTAACCGGTCAGGCCGGAGGCGACGCAGCCGAGAACGAAAGCCAGCGTGCGGAAGATGCCGGACTGCGCGAACGAGAGGGCCTCCGAGCCGTCACCCTTCTTGATGGCCGTCGACGTGATGAACACGATGATGACCAGCGGGATCAGGATGAGTCCGATCGTCCGGAACTGGCGCTTGAGGTACGCCCAGGCGCCCTCCTGGATCGCTCCCGCGATCTCACGCATCTTCGGCGTACCTTCGTCGTACGCCATGACTGAGCGGACCAGGTAGAAGCCCACTGCAAGGGCGAGCACGGCAGCTGCGGCAGAAAGCCACAGCACCGCCCATTCGCCACCCTTGAGCACAAACTCCTGGTATCCGCCCTCAGCTGCAATTATCCCTGTCACCGAAACTCCCGGTTGGTTGGGGGGCGGA
>RFZO01000330.1 GCA_009920715.1 Actinomycetota bacterium
GGCGGGTGTCCCCGTTGATGGCCTCCACCAATTGGGCGGCGCCGCGCTGGCCGGACTGCTCCAGTTGCTGCCGCACGGTGGTGATGCCCATCAACGACGCGACCTCGAGATCGTCGTATCCGATGACGGAGAGCCCGTCCGGAACCGGGACACCAAGCTCGGTGGCGGCCTCCATCACCCCGATGGCCTGCACATCGGACGTGGCGACGATGGCGGTCACCGGGTCGGGCAGCGAGAGCAGGTCGATGGCCAGGTTCTTCGCCGCCGACCTGATGTGGGCGCCGTGCCGCACGAGCGTCTCGTCGATGGGCACACCCGCCTTGCGGTGCGCGTCGCGGAACCCGCGTTCGCGCAGCGACGACGCGACGAAACCGAACTGGCCCGCCGGCTCGCCGATGAAACCGACGCGCCTGTGGCCCATGTCGAGAACGTGGCGCGCGGCGATCTCGCCGCCGAGACGGTCATCGATGCCGACGCTGCGGAACCCCTCGTAGAACGCGTCCACCATGACCACGGGGAACGGCGCGGCGCGCAGGGTGCGCAGGTCCTCGTCGTCGAGCTGGGCGGAGATGACGACCGCCCCCTCGAGCGGGTGCGACACCATGGCCTCCACCTGCTTGCTGATCTGCTGCGGTGCGACCGTGTCGTACACGACCACCTCGTAGCCGAGCGGCTGGAGGTGGCCGATGAGGCCCTTGCACCTCTCGTACACCGAGGGTTCGTTGAAGAACACCGTGAGCACCCCCACGTACGCGGCGCGCGTCGAGCGCTCGGCCCTGCGCCTGCGCGGCGCCCGGTAGCCGACCGCGTCCATTGACTCACGCACGCGACGGCGCATCGCCTCGCTCACGTTCGGCTGGTCGTTGATGACCCGCGAGACTGTGCCGATGCCCACTCCCGCATGGCGTGCGACTTCCGACATGGTGGTCATGGCTGGAACCTACTGGAAGATTTCCACGTCTTCCAAAGCCGGACCCCGCCGGCCCGCGGGCTCAGTCGGCGCGGTGGGCGTCGAGGAAGGCCTTCGTGTGCTTGCGGCCGGACTCGATCATGAACTGCAGGTCGGCATCCACCAGGTTGAACGTGGTGGTGCCGATGTAGTCGGTGCTGATGGGAATGGTGCGCGGCCGGTCGTCGCCCGTCTGGTTGGACCGTGTGAGGTCGCGGCTGACTGCCTCGATCAGGTTCATGGCGAAGTCCACGATGTTCTTCGGCGGGCGGGCCGGGAACCCCACGAGTGACGTGGTGACGTCTAGTCCCCTCGTCTCCAGGTAGGCGAGAAGCTCGCCGAACTCGATGGTGTCGCCGCCGTCGGCGTTCATGTGCTCGAAGATCTCGTCCACGTCGGCCGTGCCGAAGATGAGCACCGTGTCCTGCGGCGAGAACGAGCCGTCAGAGAGCGTGGCGCGCAGTTCGTCGCGCGAGATGCGGCCGTCGCTGTCGACGTCGTGCTCGTCGAGCCGTTGGAGCA
>RFZO01000034.1 GCA_009920715.1 Actinomycetota bacterium
CGTGACCCGTCGGGCATCGGGGTGATGCGGGATTCCTCCACCTTGGCCATCTCTGTCAGTCCGCCGTCCATGGAGATGCCGTACGACCTGGCGAGTGCGTCGGCGCAGAGGTGGTGCCTTCCGCGGGCACAGTGCGTGCACGACCCGCACTCGCCGGTGGGACGCACCGCGACGAGGCGTCCGTCGGCCAGCCATCCCCCGAACTCGTGCCCGACGATCACGTCGCGCATCCCGTTCTCGAGCATGTGAAGGTCGCTCCCGCAGATCCCGCACATGGCGACCCGCAGGTCCACGCCGGGTCCACCGGGTGCGGGGGCCTCCCTCAGGGCGACAGATTTCCCGGCGGGGTACACGGCGCGCATGTGCCCACCGTAGCGGTGTGCGGTGAGCAGGCGGGCCGAGTGGCGGTCAACTGGTGGGCGGTGACGGAGGTGCAGTGGTCGTCGGCGCAGAGGTGGCCACGGATGACGAAGGAGCCGACGTGGGGGAGGAAGTGGGGACAACCGTGGTGCTGGAGGGGACGGAGCTTGTCGTTGTGGTTGTGGTTGTGGTGGATGTGGTCGTGGTGGTCGCCGCGATGATCGCGCGACCGAAGGCGGTGGTCTCGCGGACGGTCCACGATGCCCGTGCCTTGTACGCGGTCACAGTGAGGTGGACCCCGTCGGCGATGAACCTGGAGCCGCCCTTCGGCGAGAAGTAACCGGCCCAGTCGGCAACGGTGAGGTTCGGCCACTCCGTGCGCGCCGCGCGGAGTGCGCGGTTGAACCGCGCGGCGCGCTGGCGCCAGTCCGGGCGGATGGTCGCAGAGAACGTGGGGGTGACCCACAGCACGGGCACGCCGAGCGACTCGTTCATCACCCTGTCGATGACATCGGCGGGATACGAGGTGCTCCGCTGCGAGATCATGTCGTTCGTGCCAAGGGCGATGACGATCGCCGTCGGGTTGCGCGTGGTCTCCATCCGGTCGGCGAGGGTAGTCACACCCTGGCTGGCCTTGCGGCCCACCTTGGCGTCCATCACCACGGCGCTCCACAGCCCGGAGCGGCGGAGGTTCGTGGCGAGGGCACCGAAAGCATCGGCCCCCACCGTGAGGCTGTCCCCGATGAACAGGAGTGTTCCCTGGCCTTGAGCGTTGATGTCCCCTGCGCGCGCCGACACCAGCGCGGGCGCGGAAAGGATGCCCGTCGATGCGATTGCGGCGAGAACGGCGCCGCGGAGGGGGAGAGGGAGGCGCACCTGCCCATTGTGGCAAGGTTGTGGCCGTGACGCGGAAGCACTTCCTGACATATCTGTCGCTCTCCACCGTGTCCGTCGCCCAACCGGTCTTCGATCTGTACGGCAAGAACCTCACCGTCTTCAGTGCGGGGAAACTCTCCCGCTGGGAGGTGCTGCTCTTTCTCCTCTTCTTCCTGCTCGGTCCCGCCCTCGGGGCGACCGCCGTGGACCGTTTCTCCTCGTCCTTCGGTCCGAAGGTGAACGAGGCGACGCGGCTGGTCCTGATCGGGCTGTTCTCGATGTTGACCGGGCTCGCGGTCGCCCGTTGGGTGGGTGTCACCTCGGACGCCCCCTACGTGCTGATCGCGGTGGTGATGACCTTCCTTCTGCCTTGGGCCTTCGACCGGTGGAAGGGCGTCCGTGAATGGTCCAGGTGGCTGGCCGTGCTGTCGCTTGCTCTCGGCGCCACAACGTTCGTCCAGTTGCGGCCCCTCATCTTTCCGATGGCGGGCACGACAGCCGATGCCACCGTCGCGAACGACGAGCTCTCCGTCTTCATGGTTGTGATGGACGAGTTCCCCCTGTTCCCGCTGCTCGGACCCGACGGCACCATCAATGCCGAGCGCTGGCCGGGTTTCGCCGCCCTCGCCGGTGACGCCACTTGGTACCGCGACGCCCTCGCCGTCTCGAATTTCACCCACCAGGCCGTGCCTGCGGTGCTCGCGTCGTCGCGTCCCGTGCCGGACGGCGGACCGTTCCTGTTCTCGTACCCGCGCAACATCTTCACGTTGTACGCCGACGAGATGGAGGTGCAGGGCACCGAGCCGGTGACGAGTCTGTGCCCGAAGGACGTCTGCGGCGGCGAATCCGCATTCGGCACGGGAATGTCCACAACCCGCCTGCGCCGCTTCGCCAAGGACGTGTCCATCGTCTACGGCCAGCGTGTCCTGCCACCGACGCTGCGGAAGCGCCTGCCGGCGGTGGATCAGGGCTGGGGCGGTTTCGCGGCCGTGCGCGACAAGTTCAAGCAGCAACTGCACGACCAGGTCTTCAGCCAGCGTGACGCGGTTGTCAGCGGGGCGGAGGCATTCGCCGCATCCGCGACACCGATGGTGAAGGTGGTGCACGCGCTCATCCCGCATGCGCCGTGGCGGCTCACCCCTGACGGCCGTGTGGCCCCGCTGAGCCCCGAGATCGGCACCCAGAACCCGGAGGACGAGGACGGAACCCGTGACACATACCAGGCTTTCCTCCATCAACTCGCTGCCACCGACGCGGCGATCGCGAGGGCCGTGGATGTCATAAAGGCCTCCGGAAAGTGGGACACCACGATGTTCGTGCTCACTGCTGACCACGGAATCTCGTTCCTGCCCACCCTGCCCCAGCGCAACACCGATTTCACCGACCTCGAGCAGTCAGAGGACATCTACAGGGTTCCGATGTTTGTGAAGTACCCCGGACAGGCAACAGGCCGGACCGACGACTGCCCCGTCACCAACCTGGACATCCTGCCCACCGTCAACGCGGTGCTCGGCACGGAGTCCGGGTGGAAGTTCGCCGGCGAGTCGCTGGCGGCGGACTGCCCGCGCACAGGGGGCCGCGAGGTGATGTCGGCCACCGGAGAGAGGCACGTGTTCACCACCGGGTTCGCCGCCGCCCGCGACAGGGCCGCGTACTACGCAATGCTCGTGCCCAACTCGGGTCCGGTCAGCCGCATCGCCGCAGTCGGTGCCTCCGCGGACATGGTGGGTCTGCCCATTTCGTCTGCCACGACGTCCGACCTCGTGCGCGGCTGGACGCTGAAGCAGCGGGATGCCTTCGGCGCGATCGACGGGAGGCCGGGCACCACGGTGCCCGCCACCGTGGTGGGCACGGTCGAACTGTCGCGACCGGCCGTGGAGGGCACGGAGGGCATCATCGCGGTGGACGGCATCGCGGCGGGCGTGCTCGGTGAGCTCTCCGGCCAGGAGGGGGCTGTGCGTTTCACCGCCATTCTCGACATCGCCAGGCTCGGTGCGGGGGCGCACACAGTTGAACTGTTCGTCAGGGACGAGAACGGCACCGTCACGCGCGTCGGGCCACCGGCCTGATCACCGTCGCCAGGCGGGGGACTCCTCGAGGCGCGCGACCACCTCTGCGACTTGACCGGCGGTCACCGGGTGACTGATGAGGTAACCCTGGGCCTTGTGGCACTGGAGCGAGGCGAGGACGTCCATCTGCTCCACCGTCTCCACGCCCTCGGCCACAACGTCGGCACCGAGGGATTCCGCCATGGCGATGATCGTGCGCACGAGGCTGTGCGACCCGCCGTCCGCGCGCAGTTCGTTCACGAACGCCCGGTCGATCTTCACCCGCTGGATGGGGAACCGCTGAAGCAACGACAGTGACGAGTACCCGGTGCCGAAGTCGTCGATGGCAACCCTGACGCCGAGGGAGTTGAGCTGGCGCAGGGCAGACAGTGCCTGCGTGGGTTCCGAGATCATGACGCTCTCGGTGACCTCGAGCCACAACCTGTCGGCCGGCACGCCGGAGCGAGAGAGTGCCTCTGACACCACCGTGACGAACGTCGGGTCGTGGAGCTGACGGGCCGACACGTTGACGCTCACAGTGGTCCCGGCCCCGCACCACCCGGCGTCCATCCACTGACGCAGGCTCGTGAGCGCGTCGAGAAGTGCCCACGAGCCGAGCGGGACGATGGTGCCGGTCTCCTCGGCGACGGGGATGAATTCGGCAGGGGAAACGGTGCCGCTGTCGCCGCGGTCCCATCGCATGAGGGACTCGAATCCGACCACGATCCCGAGGCGGGTGTCGATGATCGGCTGGTGGACGAGGCGGACCTCGTCGCGCTCGAGCGCACGGTAGAGGGCGGTCTCGATGTCGAGCCTGTGCGTGACCCGTTCCACCATGGAGTCGTCAAAGAACGCGATGCAGTTGCGGCCCGCCGCCTTGGTCGGCGGTGAGGGACAGGCTCCGCACCGCCATCGCGACTCCGATGCTCGCCGACACGAACATGTCCCCCTGACGGACCGCCAGCGGCTCCCGGAGGGAGTCGAGGATCTCCTCCGCGAGCACGACAGCCTGGGTCGCGCTCTCGGTGGTGGGATCGAGCACCACGAACTCGTCGCCCGAGATGCGGCCCACCCTGGAGTGGGCGGGCGCCGCCGCCACGAGACGCCGCGCCACCTCGAGCAGCACGTCGTCACCGGCGGAGTGACCGAGGCTGTCGTTGATGTTCTTGAAGCGGTCGACGTCGATGAAGAGAACGGTGGGCTGGCGGGTGGTGCCCCACGCATCCTCCGTTGCCTCCTCGATCAGGCCGAGCATCGCGTTCCTGTTCGGCAGCCCTGTGAGCTGGTCAGTCTGGGCGTTGCGGACGAGGTCGGCCTGGGTGCGTGCGTTCGCGCGCACCGCCTGCACCACGCGGGCCATCACCGCCGCCGCGAGGACGACGACCGACACCGTGCGGACCACCCGGTCGTTCGGCGAGGCAGGGTCGGTGGCGGAGAGCAGGATGACGGGCACGACCATCGACGCGGTCGTGGTGACGAGCCTTGTCATCAACGGTGGCGCGGCGCGTCGCCGGGCGGGTGACATGAGCACCCTGCTCGACGGGTGCAGCAGCGAGGCCCCGGCGATGGTGGCCGATGCGAGGAACGGGGCGAGCAGGAGGTGCGGTTCGATTGTCACCGTCTCACGGGCGTCGACCACATAGAGGATCTCGCCGGCCAGCACGAGGACGACCGCAGCCGAGGCCAGCCACACCGCGGGCGTCGGTTGGGCATCCGAGAACACGACCGTGGCGAGGAGGAATAGGGCAACGGCAAGAAGCGTGAGAGTGATGCCCCGCAGTGTCGTGACGGCGGGCAGACCCTGCACCCCGGAGAGGGCGGGCCGCAGGAGCACGACCCACAGCACCACCCACGAGCCGAGACCCACGACGGCGCCGTCAACGAGCACCGCGCGGCCATCCGTGCGCAGTCGGCGCCGTGTGATTGCAAAGAGCGTGACGCACAGAGCGGCGTGAGCGGCGAGCAGGAGGGAGTCGCGCACGATCCGCCCCCCGTCGGTGCCCGGAGTGTCGATCACCAGCGATGCGCCACCAGCCGCGGCTCCCGCAGTGACGACAACGGCGCCGATGATCGATCCCTGGACCCTGTGGAAGAGCAGGCCGACGGCGCAGCCGAGCACCAACACCGAACCCGCCACCGTGACGGTGGGTGTTCGTGCATCGGTGGAGAGGGCGGGGAACCACGGCAGCACGGCACCCGCGGCGGCCAGGAACCATGCGAACGAAGCGAGAACCTTGCGCACTACCTGACCTTCGGACGAGCCGGACCGACGGGTGTCGACATCCGTTCTGACGGTACTACGGGCGGGAAAACGGTCAGTGGATTGCCTTTCGGTAGCCTGAGGGGACGATGACTGACGCCACCCCCACCGTTACGGTCGTCGCCCCCGGCTCCCATCTGATGCCCGAACTCCTCGGCCAGCGTGACGAGCTTCTCCGGCGGGTGGAGGACGCATTCGCCGATGTGTCCGTTGTCGTGCGGGGCAACGAGATCACGTGCACCGGGCCGAGGGCGCACCAGGTGGGCCGCCTGTTCGAGGAGATGGTTCTTCTGCTGCAGCAGGGGGAGCGACTCGACCAGTCGGTCATGGACCGGAGCATCGTCATGGTGCGTGCCGAGCAGCGCCCGAGCGCCATTCTCACCGACGACATCCTGAAGGGTGCCCGGGGGCGCATGGTGCGCCCGAAGACCGCGGGCCAGAAGCGGTACGTCGACGCGATCCGTTCCCACACGGTCACGTTCGGGATCGGCCCGGCGGGCACGGGCAAGAGCTGGCTCGCCGTGGCCATGGCGGTGCAGGCGCTCCACGCGCGGCAGGTCCAGAGAATCATCCTCACGCGTCCCGCTGTGGAGGCAGGGGAGCGGCTCGGCTTCCTGCCAGGGGACCTGATGGCCAAGATCGACCCCTACCTGCGCCCGCTGTACGACGCCCTCTACGACATGGTCGATGCCGAGGCGGTGCAGAAACTCATCGAGCGCCAGACTGTCGAAGTGGCCCCGCTCGCATTCATGCGCGGACGCACGCTCAACAATTCGTTCATCATCCTCGACGAGGCGCAGAACACCACGCCCGAGCAGATGAAGATGTTCCTCACCAGGATCGGGTTCGGCTCCAGGGTGGTGGTCACGGGTGACGTCTCCCAGATCGACGTGCCGGACGGCCGCAGCGGACTCGTGAATCTCGAGCGGACGCTCGGCGGGGTTGACGACCTCGCGTTCGTCTATCTGGACGGTTCCGACGTGGTGCGCCACCGCATCGTCGCGGACATCGTGGCCGCGTACGAGCGGTCGGGGAGCGACGCAGGGAAGCCGCGCCGGAAGGGCGGCGACCGTGGCTGACCCCCGACAACGCGGCAAGGCACCGCGCCGGGCGGGCGGTGACGGTGTCCCTGACGTCTACTGCGCCGACGAGCAGGACTCGCACCCCGTTGATGTCGCGAGGTGGCGCGATCTCGCCGTCGCCGCACTGCTCGAGCAGGGTGTGAGAGGTGGCTGCGAACTCTCGCTGTTCTTCGTGGACGAGACGACCATCAGCGAACTCAACCAGGAGCACATGGGCAAGCCGGGCCCGACCGATGTCCTGTCGTTCCCCATGGACGGTCTGGACGTGGTGGCGGAAGGTCAGGGGCCGGGGGCCGTGTCCCGCGGTCCGGCGCGCCCGCATCCTGATCCGGATGATGCCCCCACGATGCTCGGCGACGTCGTGGTGTGCCCCGCCGTGGCACATGGCCAGTTCGCCGGGCACGCGGGCACCTACGATGACGAGATAGCCCTTCTCGTCGTCCACGGAATCCTCCACGTCCTCGGATTCGATCATGCGGTTCCCTCCGAGGCCGCCGACATGAGGAGCCGCGAGCGGGCAATCCTCGAGGCACACCACTGGCACGGACCCGCTCCTGCCGGATTCCGCCAGGAGCACGACGAATGATCGCCTCCGCGCCGAACACAGCCGACTACTGGATGCTGTTCGCGATTGTCCTGCTGCTGTTCGTGCTGATCTTCCTGTCGATCGCCGAGATGGGACTCTCGCGGGTGTCGAAGCCGAAGGCCCAGGCGCTCGCCGATTCCGGTGCGCGCGGCGGACCGGCGCTTCTTGGTCTCGTCAGTCACCCGGAGAGGTGGGTCAACCCGCTCCTTCTGTCGGTGAACGTCTGCCAGACGGTTCAGGCGACCCTGACCGGTGTGGTCGCGGGCAGGCTGTTCGGGCCGCTCGGGGTGACCGTAGGCGTGGTGCTGAACGTGATCGTGTTCTTCGTGCTGGCAGAGGCCGTGCCGAAGACCTACGCGGTGCAGCAGCCCGACAGGGCGGCCCTCAGCACGGCGCGGATCACGTCACTCCTGGTGGGGTTCTCCCCGTTGCGCCTGATCTCCCGCGGCCTCATCGGTCTCACCAACATCATCGTGAAGGGCAAGGGGCTGGAACAGGGACCGTTCGTCGGTGAGCAGGAGTTCCTCGGCTTCGTCGAGGCCGCGGCCGAGGAGGAGATCATCGAGCACGAGGAGCGTGAGCTCATCGAGTCGATCATCGAGTTCGGCGACACCGTGGTGAGGGAGATCATGGTCCCGCGCCCCGACATCGTGGCCGTGGAGTCCGACGTCACCGTCGATGCCGCGCTTGACCTGTGCTTCGAGCACGGCGTGAGCAGGGTGCCGGTGCTGCGCGAGGACGACGACCACGAGGACGTCATCGGCATCGCCTATGCGAAGGACCTGATGAGGGCGGTGCGGGCCGGGAACGGCTCGGGAACCGTCGACTCGCTTGTGCGCACGGCGATTGTGGTTCCCGAGAACAAGCCGGTCTCCAAGCTCATGCGCGACATGCAGCGCGACCATTTCCACATGGCCGTGGTGGCCGACGAGTACGGGTCCATCGCCGGACTGGTCACACTGGAGGACTGCCTCGAGGAGTTGGTCGGCGAGATCGTCGACGAACATGACGCCGAGGACCCGGAGATCCAGCAACTGGACAACGGGGACACGCTCGTCGACGCGGGGATGTCGGTGTCCGACTTCAACGAGCACTTCTCCCTGCGAATCCCCGACGAGGACTGGGACACGGTGGGGGGATTTGTGTTCGGCACGCTGGAACACGTGCCCGTGGTGGGGGAATCCATCGACCATGAGGGCTGGCGTTTCACCGTGGAGTCCATCGAGGGTCGGCGCATCCGCATGCTGCGGGTCACCCCGATCGTCGAGAACGACTAGCCCTGCGTCGTCGGCGCCCCGACAGAGGCGAAGCCGTCGCTGCGCAGCACGGGCAGGCCCCACGCGAGGGCCACGGCGGTCACCAGCGACCCCAGGAAGTACGGCGCCCGGAGCCCGAAGTAGTGGGCTGTCTGGCCGCCGACCACCGCACCCAGGGCGATCGAGCCCGTGCCGATGAAGCGGTACGCGCTGTTCACCCTGCCGAACAGGGCGGCCGGTATCACCCTCTGCCGGTAGCTCACGGTGACAACGTTCCAGAGCGTCCCCGCAAGCGAGACGGCGACGGACATGACAGCGAAGAGGGCGATGGACGGGAACGCCGCCTTCACTGCGTCGGCGACGGTGAACACCACGTACGCCGCGATGATCGAGGCGGACACCCCGAGCCTGCCCGCGATCCGGTCCCCCAGGAGGCCCCCGAGGATGGCGCCGACCGACGTGAGGGCGAGCAGGACACCGAAGCCCCGCGGACCCACGCCGAGGTACCTGAATGCGAACTTCACGAAGATGGCCTCGCCGAACATCATCGCCGCGTTGGTCACGCCCAGGAGCACGGCGAGCGTCCGGAGGTTGCGGTGCCCCCACAGCCACGTCATTCCCTCGCGCAGGTCGGCCAGGAACGAGCCCTTCTGCGCGCTGTGGGTGGGGCTGACCGTGGGCGCGGCGGCGATGGAGGCAACGAGTGCCGCGGCCAGCGCGAGAGCGGCGCCGTTGATGCCGAAGGGGACACCCGCAGCGATGACGAACAGCCACGCCCCGAGCGGCAGACCGACGAACGAATTGGTGACGACCTCGACGGAGTAGAGCAGCCCGTTCGCCCTGTGCAGCTGGTGCGCGGGCACGATCGACGGGAGGAACGCCTGCGATCCCATGTCGAAGAAGACCTCCGCGCAGCCGATCACGAGGAGGGCGGCCAGGAGGGACCAGATGCGCACCGTGCCGGTGGCGACGAGGAGCGTGATCACCGCGTAGACGGCGGCACGGACGATGTTCGCGACCACGATGACACGCTTGGTGTCCCACCTGTCCAGCCACACGCCTGCGGGCAGGCTGAGGACGAGCCACGGGACCATGGACGAGAATGCGACGAGGCTGATGAGGCGCGGGTCGTCGGTGAGGGAGATCGCGAGGAGGGGCATCGCGGCGGCGTTCGCCCCGTCTCCCAGGTTGGACACCGCGGAGGCGGCGAACTGGCGCCAGTAGGCGCCGGGCATGCGGTCGGTCTGTCGGGGCACCCGCCGACAGTAGTGGGCTGCCCCGCTCAGTCCAGCGACGAGAGAAGATCGGCCCGTCGCGGCTTCCCCAATGCGGTGCGCGGGACGGAGTCCACCACGTGGAGATGCTTCGGCGCGCAGTGTGCGGGGAGTGTGAGCTTGACGTGGTCGCGGATCGCGTCGAGCGTCAATTCGTTGCGCACCACGACGAACGCATGGACGGCCTGGCCCCACTCCGCATCATCCACACCGACCACGCAGGATTCGACAACATCCGGATGGGTGTCGATCGCCGCCTCGACCGGTTCGGGCCACACGTTCTCGCCGCCGGTGATGATGAGGTCGCCCTCCCGGCCGTGAACCGTGAGCCGACCGTCGGCAGCAAGCGAGCCCATGTCCCCTGTGCGGAGCCACCCGTCGCTGTCGACGGGGGTTGTCCCGTCGCGCCAGCAGCGCAGCAGCATCGGCCCGCGGACGTGGATGATGCCGTCGACAACCTTCACCTGCACGTTGTCGAGGGGCATGCCGTCGTAGACGACGCCACTGCCCGTCTCGGTCATGCCGTAGGTGGCAAGGCAGTTGGCGGGACGGTCAGCCGGCGGGCGCGAGCCGCCGAGAACGATGACGCGGTACAGCGACGGGTCGATCCTGCGCAGCGCGGTGGGGACGAGGGACACGAGGGTCGCACCCTCGCGCGCGGCGGACAGGTACGCCTCCGGCGAGAACGCGGGGGCGCAGACCAACCTCATGTCCGACACGAGGCACCGCATCACCACGGAGAGACCCCCGACGTGCGCAGGCGGAAGGCAGGCCAGCCATGCGTCAGACGGACCGGCGCCGATGCGTGCGTGCACGGCCATGGCGCTTGCCCTGACCGCGTGGTGGGTGAGCACGGCCGCCTTCGGCAGCCCGGTGCTCCCGCTGGTGGCGACCACAACGGCATCCCCGGGTTCGACTGGTCTCCCGTCGAACCCGGAATCGCCGTCCAGCGAGACGATCCTCGTGGGTGCGACCTCCCTGACGAGCGCCGCACGCGCGGGTGCGGGCAGTCGTTGGTCGAGCGGGAACACCGCGTCCCCTGAGTCCCATGCCCGTCTCATCTCGTCGACGAACCGCTCGCCCAGCGGGAGGTCGAGACACACGAGTTCGTTCACACCGAGAGCGTAGGGGTGTTACCAGTTGGCGGACCGCCGGGGTGGGACACTGGGGGAGTGACTTACAACGTCCCGAATCCCGTCGGTTGGCCCCTGTGGTGGGAGGGGGCACGCCCGCGAACCCTGCCGGCCGCCGTGGTGCCCGTCGCTGTCGGTGCGGCGTGTGCGGCCGGCTCGGAATCGCCGGTGTGGTGGCGCATCGTCCCGGCACTCGTGGTGAGTCTCGCGCTGCAGGTGGGCGTCAACTATGCGAACGACTACAGCGACGGCATCAGGGGCACGGATGAGTCCCGAGTGGGTCCCCTGCGGTTGGTCGGGTCCGGCGCCGCGGAACCCGCGGCGGTCCGAAGCGCGGCATTCGTGTCGTTCGGCGTGGCCGGCGTTGCGGGTCTGTTGCTGGCCGCCACCGTCTCGTGGTGGCTGCTCGCGGTGGGCGCGGCGGCGATCGCCTCGGCGTGGTTCTACACCGGAGGTCCCCGGCCCTACGGGTATGCGGGGCTGGGCGAGATCTTCGTGTTCATCTTCTTCGGTCTCGTGGCCACGGCGGGCACGGGGTACGTGGTAGCCGGTCAGGTGACGTCCTCGATGGTCCTTGCAGGGTGCGCCGCAGGTTGCTTCGCCTGCGCACTGCTCGTCATCAACAACCTGCGCGACATCCCCGGGGACACGGAGGCCGGCAAGCGGACTCTGGCGGTGCGGCTGGGGGACCGGACCACCCGCGGCGTGTTCGTTGCGTTGTTCCTCTGTGCCGCCGTCTTCGTGGCTGCCACGGCTGTGGTGTCCGGCGCCCCGGCGCTACTCGGTCTCGCAGGTGTCGGGGCGGCGGTCCCACCCGTGCGGACCGTGCGGTCGGGGGTTGCAGGCAGGGGGCTGATCGAGGTGCTCGGTGGAGTGGGCCGTTCGCAGCTTGTCTTCGGTGTCGCGTACGCGGCCGGCCTGCTGCTCGCTAGTTCCTGACCAGCCAGTCGTTCAGGATGGCGGCGACCGCGGAGGTGGCCTCGAGATGCACGGTGTGGCCCGACCCGGCAACTCTCTCCCATCTGCTGCCCGGGATCGCCGAGTGCAGGCGTCCACCGATGGACGTGAACTTCTCGTCGAGGTCACCGGTGACGATGAGGACGGGAACCGTGAGTTCACCGAGCCTCGGCCACAGGTCCTCCTGCGTTCCTGTCCCGGCGTTGCGCAGCGAACCCGCGAGGCCGTGCGCAGAGTTGCGCCGGCGTTCGTCGCGCATTGTCATTGCGGCCGGCAGTCCGGCGAACATCGGCGAGGCCAACCATTCGTCGATGAACCCGTCGACACCGATCTGTTCGATGCGGTCGGCCAGGGCATCATCGGCCCTTCGCCTGTCGGCCCGCTCCGCCGTGTCTTCGATTCCCGCGGTGCCGCTCATGAGCACGAGGGAGGTGACTCGCCCGGGGTGGTCCAGCGCGGTGTGCAGTGCCATCCGCGCACCCATCGAGTAGCCGACGAGAGCACCGCGGGTCATCGTCGCCGCTATCGCGTCCCCGCAACCGTGGAGATCGAGTGATTCGCCCGCAGATTCGCCGTGGCCCGGTGCGTCGATGAGGGTGCACTCCATGCCCTCAAGCTGGGTGACGAGTGGCATCCATGAGGAACGCGTCTGCGTGAAGCCGTGCACGAAGGCAACGGGAGCCCCGCTGCCGACGGTGTCGTGGGCGAGGATCATCTCAGCCCCGGCGGGCGAGAACCCGTTCGATGACGTTCACGAACACGTCGACGTCCTGCGCACCCGGCACCATGAACATGTCGTCGATGACGAAGGTGGGGACCGCGGAGATTTCGCGTTCCATCGCGCCGCGGAGGTCCGCGACGACCTCGGCCTTGCCGCCGTCGCCGTCGAGCCATTCCAACAGCGTCGCCGCATCCATGCCGGCATCGGCGGCGCACCGGCCGATTGTCGCGGCGTCGCCGACATCGAGGCCTTCGGTGAAATACGCGCGCAGGAGTCGCTCCTTGAGGGCTTCCTGGAGGGATGGACCCCCGGTCTCCAGTGCGAAGTGGAGGGCACGGTGGGCGAGAACGGTGTTCGCGCGGAGGGCGATGTCCATGCGGAATTCGATGCCGTCGGCCGCGGCGACCTTCGTCACATGGGCGAGGATCTGCTCGGCCCGCTCGCGACCGCCGAATTTCTTCGCGTAGGCGTCCACGACCGGGGTGGACGCGCCCGCAGGAGCCGTGGGATCCAGTTGGTATGCGCGGTAGACGATCTCGACGGGTTCCGTCACTCCCTTTTCCCGGAGCGCCACGACCGCCTTCTCGAAGCGGCGCTTCCCGATGTAGCACCACGGGCACACAACATCGGACCAGATTTCGACTCGCACGGTGCGAGACTATGCCCATGGCCTCCCCGGGCGACACTTCAGCGACGTTCTGCGCCACCTTCGTCGACGAATGGGTGGCCCAGGGCGTCCGGCACGCGGTGGTCGCGCCCGGCAGCCGTTCCACGCCGCTCGCGGTCGCCCTGGCCCGCAACGGTGGGCTCAGGCTGCACGTGTTCCACGACGAACGGAGCGCGGGTTTCGCGGCCCTCGGGATCGGCCGTGCAACGGGTGTTCCGGCCGTGTTGCTCTGCACCTCGGGAACGGCAGCGGCGCATTTTGTGGCCCCTGTCCACGAGGCGAATCTCAGCCGCGTGCCGATGATCGTGTGCACCGCCGACCGACCCCCGGAACTGCGGGACGTCGCGGCGCCCCAGACCATCGACCAGACGAAACTCTTCGGCGGGGCCGTGAGATGGTTCCACGACCCCGGCGTGCCGTCGACGGGCGCGGCAGCATCGTGGCGTTCCCTCGCACGTCGTTCTCTCGCCGCGGCTGTCGGCACTCTCCCGGGTCCGGTGCACCTGAACCTGCCGTTCCGTGAGCCCCTCCTCGGGGAGGTGGGCACCTTGCCGCCCGGTGGCGGCGCGGCAATCGTTCCCTCCAGGCTTGCCGTTGATGCCGTCACCATCTCGCGAGTCGCGGCACTGGTGTCAGGACGCCGCGGAGTCATCGTGGCCGGCCGTGGCTCCGGCCCTTCGGTACTCGCTCTCGCCGAGGCGGCCGGGTGGCCGGTGTTCGCGGATGCCGTCAGCGGTCTGCGCGAGTGCCACCCGAACGTGGTGGTGGGTTTCGATCCCGTGCTGAGGGCTGAGTCCTTCGTGGGAGACCACATCCCCGAGGTGATCGTGCGCATCGGCGACCCGCCGGCGTCGAAGGTTCTCGCCCAGTGGGCCGCCCGCGCGGGGGCGGTGATCATCCAGGTGAACGACCACGAACGTCCGGTCGACCCGGACCATGTGGTCGCGCTCTCGGTCTCCGGTCCGGTGGACAAGATCGCGGGGATGGTGGCCGGATCGGTGGCGCCCGCACCGGCGGAGTGGCTGGCAGCCTGGATCGGCAGCGAGACGGCGGCACAAGATGCGATCTCCCGTCACACCGACGCGGTGTTCTGTGAACCCACCGTGGCGCGCCGCGTCACCGACACCATGGCCCCCGGCAGCAACCTGGTGGTGTCGTCCTCGATGCCGGTGCGCGACGTCGAGTGGTTCGGCACGGTCACGCCCGGCGTCACGGTCCACTCGAACAGGGGTGCCAACGGAATCGACGGCGTGGTGAGCACCGCTGTCGGTGTTGCGCTGGCGACGGGCGCACCCACAACCCTGCTGATCGGCGACGTCGCCATGGTGCACGACTCGAACGGCCTCTGGGGCCTCGCGAGGAGGGGTGTGGACCTCACCATTGTAGTCACGAACAACGACGGCGGGTCGATCTTCTCGTTCCTGCCGCAGGCATCACAGCTCGACGGGACGACTTTCGAGACCCTCTACGGAACACCCCACGGCGTCGATTTCGCAGCACTTTCGGCGGCGCATGGCATTGCCCATGTGCTGGTGACGGACCGTGCGTCCCTTGAGGCTGCGCTCGCCGGATCCGGCACGAGGATGATCGAGGTGCGCCTCGACAGGTCCGGCAACGTGGCCGCTCACGAGGCGCTGAATGCCGAAGTTGTGCGAGCGGTGGAGTCGGCTAGGGCCTGACAATCGCGGACAGCATCGCCTGGAACTTCGACTGAGTCTCGGCCAGTTCGGCCACCGGGTCGCTTTCCGCCACGATGCCGCCCCCGGCGAACAGCCGGGCGGAGCGACGGTCGGTCGAGAACTCCGCGCAGCGGATCGTCACGGCGAACGTGCCGTTGCCGCGGGTGTCGAGGATGCCCACTGCACCCCCGTAGTTGCCCCGGTCCATGGGTTCAACCGAGTCGATGAAGTCGATTGCGTCCGCCGAGGGTGCACCACCCAGCGCGGGGGTGGGGCAGAGTGCGCGCACGAGCGTCATCACGGACGGACGCGGCTCGGAAAGGGCACCCTCGACGGCGGTGCCGAGGTGCTGCACGTTCGCGACCGTGACGACAGAAGGTTCCGGCTCCCAGTCGAGGTACGAGCACCACGGCAGGAGCGTGTCGTGCACCATGTCGATGACGACCCGGTGCTCGACCTGGTTCTTCGTGCTCGCCACCAGTTCTGCGGCGAGCCGCGCGTCGGTGGCGGGGTCCCCGGTGCGCGGGGCGGTGCCCGCGAGCGGGTGGCTGCGCACCGTGCGCCCCTCGACCTGCACGAGGAGCTCCGGCGAGGCACCGATCAGTCCGTCGATGCAGAAGCGGTAGCTGCTGCCGAACGACGCACGCAGACGGAGGAGCACGGCGTGGATGTCCATGGGTGCGGACGCGGAGACGGCGATGTCGCGGGCGATGACTGCCTTCAGCAGGCGCCCCGCGCGCACGGCATCGCGCGCTGCGACAACGGCCCCGAGGTACTCATCGACCGGTGTGAGCGGCTCGACGCGGAACGAGTTGGAGGTGGCCCCGGGTGCGGTGCCGGAGACCGCATCGGCCACCGCGGAGTCCATCGCAGCATCGGTGAGGTCGGCCTCGTGGTCGGCGGTCAGCGTGACCCAGGCGTTCCCCTCGGTGTCCTTGGTGACGACGACCCTCGGGAGGGTGAACGTGGCGGCACGGGAGGGGAGAAACGGGACGACCCCGAAGAGCAGCGGCCCGTGACCGGGTGGCGGGACGGTGCCGTCAGCGGGACTCAGGTCCCCGAGCACCTCCGCGAGGCGGCTTTCGTCGACCGTCGCGGCGACGCCCCGGCCGGCTGCACCCACCCCGTCACGCACGAACAGCAACCCGTCGCCGCGGCACACGTTGTTCAGGTCCACCTGCCCGTCGAGGGGCCGCGAGCGGAAGAACATCAGGCGTCCCTCGTGCCGACCATCAGTTGGGTCAGGCCACCGCTCAACTGTGTGTGCCGGGCATCACCGAACCCCGCGGCCCGCAGCATTGCGACAAGTTCCTCGCGCGGGGGGAGGTACGCGACGCTGCGGGGAAGGTAGCGGTACGCAGGCCCGTCGCTGAGCAACGCGCCGATGCGGGGGACAATGCGCCCGAAGTAGATGCTGTTCCCGAACCGGACGAGCGGATTGTGGGGGACGCCCACGTCGAGCAGCGCCACGCGGCCGCCCGGACGGATGGCGCGGGCGCACTCGCGGAAGAACACGTCGAGATCAACGAGGTTGCGCAGGGCGAAGCCGCACATGATGCCGTCGACGGAGCCGTCGGGGACGGGAAGCCTGAGGATGTCCGCCTGCGCGCGGGGCGCCCCCGACCTGTCGTTCGAGAGCATCCCGAAGGACAGGTCCATGGACACGGGATCGAGTCCCGCACGCCTCATGTCGATGCACAGGTCGCCCGTTCCGGACGCAAGGTCGAGCACTCGGGAACCGGCGGGAAGCGCGAGGTCCCGCACCGCGCGACGTCTCCAGCGGACGTCGAGGCGGAAGGTCATGATCCGGTTGACGAGGTCGTAGCGAGGGGCGATGGCGTCGAACATGCTCTGGACCATCGCGGCCTTGTCCGCGCCCTCGGGCAGGCTGTCGCGGTCCCAGCTGTTGCTCACGGGGCAAGGCTAGGGCGGCCCGGCGGGGGAATACCGGGCTGGTTCGTTGCCGTCGGTCACCGCACAGCACAATGGCGGGGTCAGGACAGGGAACTGCAGGGGGACCGCAATGATCGATTTCACACTCGCTCCGGAGCACGAGGAGATCCGCACGAGGGTGCGCACCTTCGTCGACGAGGTCATCCGGCCGGCAATGGAGCCGTTCGGCCACCGTGACGAGATGGAGGACTCGGAGCGCGGGAACTACATCAAGGCCCTGCTCGGACTGCGCAAGGAGGCGGTGCGGCAGGGCCTGTGGCTGCCCCACATGCCGAAGGAGTACGGCGG
>RFZO01000331.1 GCA_009920715.1 Actinomycetota bacterium
CGACGCTCGGCGCCTGGGGGCTCGGCTGGGAGGTCTGGCTCAACGGCATGGAGGTCACGCAGTTCACCTACTTCCAGCAGGTGGGCGGCATCGACTGCAAGCCGGTGACCGGCGAGATCACCTACGGCCTCGAGCGCCTCGCCATGTACCTGCAGGGCGTCGACAGCGTCTACGACATCGTCTGGACCGACGGCCCGCGCGGCAAGATCACCTACCGCGACGTCTACCACCAGAACGAGGTCGAGCAGTCGAAGTACAACTTCGAGCATGCCGACACCGCGGTGCTGTTCCGCCACTTCGACGAGCACGAGGCCGCCTGCCAGAAGCTGCTCGAGGCCAAGCTCGGCCTGCCCGCCTACGAGCAGATGCTCAAGGCCTCGCACACCTTCAACCTGCTCGACGCGCGGCGCGCCATCTCGGTCACCGAGCGTCAAAGATTCATCCTGCGCGTGCGCACGCTGGCGCGCGGCGTGGCCCAGGCCTACTACGACGCCCGCGAGGCGCTCGGCTTCCCGATGCTGCAGGGCGCCGTGGCGGAGGCCAAGCGATGAGCGACGCCGTGCGCGACTTCCTGTTCGAGCTCGGCACCGAGGAACTGCCGCCGCTCGCCCTGCCCGAGCTCGAGCGGGCGCTCGCCGAGGGCATCGCCGCCGGGCTCGCGCACGCGGGCCTCGCGCATGCGGGCCTCACCTCCTACGCCGCGCCGCGCCGCCTCGCGGTGCTGGTGCGCGGCCTGCCCGCGGCGCAGCCCGAACAGGTCATCAAGCGCCGCGGTCCGCCGGTCAACGCCGCCTTCGACAAGCAGGGCGCGCCCACGCGCGCCGCCACCGCCTTCGCCGAGAGCTGCGGCGTGGCGCTCGAGGCGCTCGGCCGCATCACCGAAGGCAAGGGCGAGTTCCTGCACTTCGAGGGCCGCAAGCCCGGCGCGGCCACGGTGTCGCTGCTGCCCGGCATCGTGCAGTCGGCGCTCGATGCGCTCCCGATCCCGAAGCGCATGCGCTGGGGCTCGAGCGACGCCGAGTTCGTGCGCCCCGTGCACTGGGTGCTGATGCGCTTCGGCGACGAGGTGGTGCCCGCGCGGCTGCTCGACACCGACGCCGGCGGCACGACCCGCGGCCACCGCTTCCATGCGCCGCAGGCGCTCGCCGTGCCCGCGCCCGCCGACTACGCCACCGTGCTGCGCGAGCAGGGCAAGGTCATCGCCGATTTCGCCGAGCGCCGCACACGCATCCGCGAGGCCGTGACGTCGCGCGCCGCCGCGCTCGGCGGCCGCGCGGTGATGGACGACGCGCTGCTCGACGAGGTGACGGCGCTGGTCGAGTGGCCGGTGGCCGTCGAGGGCGGCTTCGACGCGCATTTCCTCGCGCTGCCGCGCGAGGTGCTGCTCTGCACGCTCCAGGAACACCAGCGCTACTTCGCCCTCGAGGACGACAAGGGCGCGCTGCTGCCGCTCTTCATCACGGTCAGCA
>RFZO01000332.1 GCA_009920715.1 Actinomycetota bacterium
ATGCGCGAGGAAGTCAACGCCTGGTGCGACACGGTGTTTGCCCTGGGTGACCCGCAGCAATGACGGCAGTGCAGACACCGAAGAACGTCGTCGTTCTGCTGCTCGACAGCCTGAACCGTCATGAACTGGGTGCATACGGGGGCACGAACTTCGACACGCCGAACCTCGACCGGCTTGCGGCGCGCAGCGTGCGCTTCACGAACCACCACACGGGGTCGCTGCCGTGCATCCCCGCACGGCACGACATCCTCGTGGGGGCATGGGACTTCCTCTGGAAGCCGTGGGGCTCCATAGAGCTGTGGGAGGAACCCATCACCGCGTCGTTGCGGAAGGCGGGTGTCGTCACGCAGTTGATCACCGACCATCCGCACCTGTTCGAGGTGGGAGGCGAGAACTACCACACGGATTTCCGCGCGTGGTCGTACGAGCGCGGCCACGAGAGCGACGCATGGAAGACGCGTCCCGACGAGTCATGGCTGGGTGCGCCGTCGTTCGGCCGTGGTCACACGCACTATGACGACTCGCGCGGCTACTTCAGGGACGAGTCGGATTTCCCCGGCCCGCGCACGATGGCTGCGACGGCGCGATGGTTGCTGGAGGACGCACCGGTGCACCGTGCGAAGGGCGAACGGTTCATGGTGTTCGTCGACGAGTTCGACCCGCACGAACCGTTCGACACGCCCGAGGAATGGGCGAACCGTTACGACGACACGTGGGAGGGTGCGCACCTCATCTGGCCACCGTACGAAGTGGACGCACTGAAGAAGGGCACGATCACCGAACGCGACGCCGTGCAGGTGCGGGCACAGTACGGCGGCAAGCTGTCGATGATCGACCACTGGCTGGGCAGGGTGCTCGACGCGATGGACGCAACGAACGCGTGGGAGGACACCGCCGTCATCCTGTGCACGGACCATGGTCACTACCTCGGCGACCGCGACGTGCACGACCGCGACGTGTGGGGCAAACCCGGTGTGCCGGTGTACAAGCCGCTCGGTCACATCCCGATGTTCATTGCGTGGCCGGGTGTGCAGCCGTCCGTGAACGACGCGCTCACCACGTCGACGGACATCCACGCGACGATCGCATCGATCTTCGGCGTCGAGACAAACCACACGGCTCACGGCCGGTCGCTCGCGCCATTGATGGCGGGGGAATCGACGCAGGTGCGCGACTGGTTGTTGACCGGCGTGTGGGGACGCGAGGTGCAGCTGGTGACGAACGACTGGCGGTACACGCGGGGTCCGCAGGGTGACAACATGCCCCACTCCATGTGGTCGAACCGGTGGAGCACCATGCCGATCGCGCGGTACCCGAACTACCGCATCCCGAACCCCGACTCACGCGCGACGCTCGATTTCATGCCGGGGAGCACCGTGCCCAGCCAGTGGTCGATCATCGACAGCTTGCCGCCGTACTGTGCCCGCACCTGCACGGCGTCGCGTTCGGTGATCGTGCC
>RFZO01000333.1 GCA_009920715.1 Actinomycetota bacterium
CGTGACTGCCTTGGGGGCCTTCCTGGCGCTGTCGACGATGTCCACGATGGGACCTCCCCCTCCCGCCGCCTGGTAGGCGGCACGGTCCGCAGCCTCGGTGAGGTCCTCGAACGCAGCCTTCGATTCCTCCCAGGCATCGTGGAAGTCATCGAACAGGATGTGCTTGATGTGGAGTTTCAGTTTCGACCCGAATGACTCACTCTTCTCGGGCTTGTGGTCGCCCTTGCCGCCCTCGTCCTCACCGCCCTCGTCCTTGCCACCCTCACTCTTGACGGTGTGCTTGGACTTGTCGGCCTTCGGGTGGTCCTTGAGGTACGCATCCAGCGCGTCCTGGGTCTCGAACTCCATCGCCACCCGGTCGGATGCGAGGAGCTCGACGAGGTACGGGCGCACCGATGGGTTGGTGTACGCGAGGCGGATGGTGCGGGAACGAAGGTCTGACATCGGAACCTCAGTGGTGAGTGTAGAACCTGGACGGGAGTAGCCCGATGGACTCACCGAGCAGGTGTTGCGTCGCCCAGCGTAGGGGCTTGTCGATCCGTACGCCGACGACCTCGTCGATGGGGGGCAGTATGGACGCCAGATCTCGCCTGAATTCCACGCCCACTCGTGGGCGATGGGCGTCCACGACATCCATCACATCCGCCGACACGCGACGGGTTTGTGTGTGACGGGATGCGACCTGGACGGCTGAATCTGGCATACACGACTCCTCGCCACCCCAACCGCTAATGAAGGACTACCGAACCCGGTCCGCATCTGAGACGAACGGGGTACGTACCGTACCACACCGACCGCAAGGTAAATCGACGGAGTGCCGTTCGGGAACCCCTGCAGCGTCTACACTACGGAGACCACACATGCACGCACACACCACCACGACCCCCACCGTCGTCCACGCCCCCTCCGCCACACTCGCGGCGACCGTCGCCGCCACCCTCACCGTGGAGGCGGAGTACGGTTCCACCGTTGCAAAGGGGTCGCGGTACACCGCGGCCCACCACCAGGCAACCGGTGAGTTCGCCGGTCGGCACATCGTCGCGGGTGGGCGTCCGTCCCCGTGCAACGACCCGTCCATCCCTCTCCTTGCGGCGGGGGACACGGTGCTCATCAGCCACCTCGACCTCGACACGGTCGGTGGGTGCCTCCGCGCGTTCGCGGGGTACGCCGACCTGTTCGGGGACGAACACGCGAGGTTCTGGGACATCGCCGAGTTCCTGGACGTGTCTGGTGCCCACAAGATGGGGTCGTCGGGCGCGTCCGACGCCGACGCCGCCCGCATCTACGCTTGGTGGGCCTGGGCCAAGACGGGGCTGCCCCGCTTCGCCCGCGACACGGTGGCCGACGCCACCGCCGCCATCGTCGCGGCGGGCGACACCCTGCGCCGCATCCTCGCCGACGACGCCGAACTGATCGCGGCGGGCGCGGCGTTCCGCGCCGACGAGGCCGCGCTC
>RFZO01000334.1 GCA_009920715.1 Actinomycetota bacterium
ATGTTTCACGTGAAACATCCGAAGGGGGGTCCCTCTGGAAGGGTTTCACGTGAAACATCGCACGACACATCCACCCGTTATCCACACCCCCGAGATACTGTTGGGTGAGTTGGCCGGCAGAGCGACAGGTACCCTCCCTGACCATCTCTGACGGACAGTCGTCTCCACAGGAAAGCAGGACAACCCCATGAGTGCTTCGGTCATCGCCATCTCCCTGCAGAAGGGTGGAGTGGGTAAGACCACCACGGCGATCAACCTTGGCGCGGCACTGGCCGAACTGGGTTTCCGGACCCTCATCATCGACCTCGACCCCCAGGGCAATGCCTCATCGGGTCTGGGGGTGCACCCCCCGGAGGACGCCCCCACCATCGCGGAGGTGCTGCGCCGCGAGGAGACCCTGGACAACATTGTGGAGCCGACGGCAGAGAAGAACCTGTTTGTCGCCCCCGCCCCGTCGGGCCAGATGCTGGCCGAGGTGGAGGCCCAGTTGGTGGCCGAGATGTTCCCCCAGCCCCGCCTGAAGGACGCGATTGACGCCTGTCGGGATGACTGGGACTACATCCTGCTGGACTGCCCGCCCACCCTCGGCCGACTCACGGTGAACGCGTTCATGGCGGCAGATTCCGTGTTGGCGCCGGTGCAATGCCAGTACTTCGCACTGGAGGGTCTGCGTGACCTGACCGCTGTGGTGCAGCAGGTGAAGGCCGCGTTGAACCCCGCCCTGGACATCTCCCACTATCTGTTGACCATGTCTGAGGGCGCCAAGAAGCTTTCCCAGGAGGTCGAGGCCGACATGCGCCAGGCCTACGGGGACAAGGTTTTCAAGAACGTCATCCCGTACAACGTGAAGCTGGCTGAGGCCCCCAGCTCGGAGCGGTCCGTGCTGAAGCACGCACCAACCTCGAAGGGAGCAAAGGCCTACCGTGCCGTGGCAAAGGAGTTGAGCAATGGCAGATCGCCGCAAGCTGGGTAGGGGGCTGTCCACGCTGATCCCCACGGAGAAGCCGAAAGGACAGGGCACGTCTGCGCCTGCCAAGGAGTCCCCCCGCGAGAAGACCCCCCGCACGCCCCCCGTGGAGGACCTGCCTGCATCTGCCCTGCGCGACGTGCCGGTGGACGCCATCACGCCGAACCCGCACCAGCCGCGCCAGCACTTCGACGAGGCGGCACTCGGTGACCTGGCCAAGTCCATTGCCGAGATCGGGGTGCTCCAGCCCCTTCTCGTGCGTGAGACCTCGCCGGGCCGTTACGAGTTGATCGCGGGTGAGCGCCGGTGGCGTGCGGCCCAGAAGGCCAAGTTGTCCGTGGTACCGGTGGTCGTGCGCGATGCAAACGAACTGGCGTCCGTGGAGCAGGCCCTGGTGGAGAACCTGCACCGCCAGGATCTCACGGCCCTCGAGGAAGCGTCCGCGTACCAGCAGCTGGCCGAGGACTTCGGGCTCACCCA
>RFZO01000335.1 GCA_009920715.1 Actinomycetota bacterium
GACATCCACACTCACTACGACGCCCAGGCCACCTGGGACCCGTGGCTGACCCCCAGCAGCTGGCACGGCGTGACCACCGCTGTGATGGGCAACTGCGGCGTGGGGTTCGCCCCCGCTCACGAGGACCGCCACGAGTGGTTGATTGAGCTGATGGAGGGAGTGGAGGACATCCCCGGCAGTGCCATGACCGAGGGCATGACGTGGGGCTGGCGCTCCTTCACCGAGTACATGGATGTGCTCGCCGCACAGCCGCGCATCATGGACATCGGCGTGCAGATTGCCCACGGGGCGCTCCGCGGCTACGTGATGGGCGACCGCGGCGCCGCGAACGAGAAGGCCACCGAGGAGGACATCGCCCTCATGGCCAAGCACGTGGAGGAGGCAATCGCCCACGGGGCACTCGGCTTCAGCACAAGCCGCACCCCCATCCACCGCAGCAAGAGCGGCGAGTTGGTTCCCGGCACTCACGCCGAGGAGAACGAGCTGTTCGGCATCGCGGCCGCCATGAGCAAGGCGGGCGGCGGGGTGTTCCAGTTCGCCCCCGAGCACCAGCACCTGCCCACCCAGGAATGGCCGTGGATGCGCGAGCTCGCGTCGCGCCACAGCAACGTGACCGTGAGCGTGAACCTGAATCAGGCTGATGAAGCACCCGACATCTGGAAGTCGGTCCTCGCCAAACTCGACGAGGCCCACAACGACGGCCTGAACATCATCGCCCAGGTGGCCGGGCGTTCCATCGGCGTGCTCATGTGCCTCGAGGGCTCCTTCCACCCTCTCGCCTTCCACCCGGCATGGCAGCAAATCGCCCACCTTCCCCTGCACGAGCAAGTGAAGGCCCTGCGTACACCGGACCTGCGGGAGCGGTTCGCTGAGATCCCGCGCGACGGCGGCCTGTTCGAGAAGGTTGTGTTGTCACGCCTGTGGAAATTCTTCCCCGTGACCAGCGCCGACATCGATTACGAACCGAGCATCACGACCGACTCGGTGGAGGCAATCAGTGCGGCACGACGCATCGAGCCGATGCAACTCATCATCGACCAGCTCCTGTCAGACGAGGGACGCGGGATGATCTACATGCCGTTCTTCAACTACGCCTACGGCGACCTCTCGATGACCCACGACCTGCTGGCTCACCCGCACACCCGCAATGGCCTGAGCGATGCCGGGGCCCACTGCGGGGCCATCTGCGATGGCGGCATGCCGACGTTCATGCTGACCCACTGGGCGAGGGACCGCCAGCGCGGCCCGCGTCACTCCCTGGAGCACATGGTCCACCGCCAGACCCGCGCAACAGCCCTTGTGTACGGGTTGAAAGACCGCGGCCTGATTGCACCGGGAATGCGAGCCGACGTGAACCTGATCGACTTCGAGAAGCTCAGTTTCGACATGCCACGGATGGTTTACGACCTACCGGCAGATGGGCGCCGCCTCGTTCAAAAG
>RFZO01000336.1 GCA_009920715.1 Actinomycetota bacterium
CAACGCCCTGGCGGCACCGCCGAAAGTGAAGGAATTACCGGCCCCGAGCACCACGTAGCCGTAGGTGCCGGACACGCACCCGCTGCAACGGTGCGGGCAGACGTAGACCTTGTTGCTGCCATCGTTGTAACAGGTCACCGCCCGCCAGCCGCCGCTTGCGGTGCTGGCATTTGGGCAGTTCAGCAGCTCGGTGCTCGAGGTGTCGCAGGACACGATTGCGCCGTCGGACGCCGTGCCCTGCTGGATGTACACCGGGTTCGGCTTGTCCGGCGTCTGGCCCCGCGCTGGGGCGGCCCCGACCAGCAGGGCCACCGCCAGCGCAAAGACGCGAAGCATCAGATCTCGTCGCCCGCGACGACGCCGATCACGCGGATGACGCCGGTCGTGATGGTCGCCGTGGTGCCGATCTTCAGCACGTTGTTGGCCGCCGCCGACTCGATGCCGTTGTCGAGCTTGAACGGC
The DNA here is from genome assembly GCA_009920715.1 of Actinomycetota bacterium. Taxonomy (GTDB): domain Bacteria; phylum Actinomycetota; class Acidimicrobiia; order Acidimicrobiales; family Ilumatobacteraceae; genus UBA2093. Next base: position 463 of record RFZO01000336.1, read on the forward strand.
GTCGTGGCGAAGAACGTGTACGCCGTGCCGGCGGCATCGGTCGCAGCCGCGATCCGGCCGAGCACGAGCAGCGGGGTCGCCGCGGCGTTGTCGAGCAGCATCGGGCCGTCGCCAACCGTCGCACCCGACAGAACGGTCGTCACGTAACCGTACAGCAGCGCGTACTTCAGCACGAACTTCTTGCCCGTCGCCGGGGTCCAGATGTTCGCCAGCGTCGTGCCGGTGATCGTGGTCGATGTGTCCACCTTCTTCACGATCGAGTAGGACTGCTTGCGAGCAAGCGTCCCCGAGTTCGTCCAAACTGCCGAGTTCGGCATTTCCGTCTCCTTCCTGGGGAGGGCCTAAGTGCCACCCCTCCATGCCTGGATTACGCGCCGGCGGACCCGCGGTTGTGGGCTGTGATTACTGCTCGGTGCCGATCGCGATCACCGACAAGTTCACCTTGCCGGTCGTGATGCTGGCATTGAATCCGATCTTGAGTGACTTGTCGGCGGCCGCGGCGACATAGCCTTGGCGCAGGTCGATCATGCGGCTCTTGGACGTCCCGGCAGCAGCGGTCGTGGTGAATGCCGCCACGTCGAGGATCGCCGTCGTGTCGTCGAACACCTGCAGGTAGACGCCGGCAGTACCGGAGGCCGCAAGGATCACGTCGACCACGGCGTCCACGTAGACCGCCTTCACCCGGAACTTCTTGCCGGTCGTCGGCGTCCAGATGGTGAGCGTGCCATTGGTCGTGACCTGCCCGTTCACGGTCTTGAAGACATCCGTGTAGGACAGGGCCTCGTAGGCGTTGTTGCTGGAAAACCTGAGCGCGTCGGCTGCCATGGACTACATCCCCGGCATGGGCGGGCCCATGCCATTGACCTGGTTCGTGATTTCCTGCGGACTGTTCGGCTGGGGGGGGCCAGGAGGCGGTCGCAGCGGCTTAGTCGGGGTTGCCGGCCTTGCGGGGCCTGTCGGGCTGATAGGCGTGGCGCT
>RFZO01000337.1 GCA_009920715.1 Actinomycetota bacterium
AGGAAGTACCACGAGTTCCACACCGGAAGGAGCACCTGGCGGACCGTGTCGCGGATTCCCTGCTCGGTGACCGAGAAGTCACCACCGCGCAGGATCGGGGACGACATGAGATACCAGCGCATTGCATCTGCGCCGTACGTGTCGAACACCTTCATGGGGTCCGGGTAGTTGCGCAGGCTCTTCGACATCTTCGCGCCGTCGTCGCCGAGGACGATTCCGTGGCTGACGCAGGACGAGAACGCGGGACGGTCGAACAACGCCGTTGCGAGCACGTGGAGCGTGTAGAACCACCCGCGGGTCTGGCCGATGTACTCCACGATGAAGTCGCCGGGATAGTGACTCTCGAACCACTCGCGGTTCTCGAACGGGTAGTGCACCTGGGCGAACGGCATGGAGCCGCTCTCGAACCAGCAGTCGAGCACCTCGGGCACGCGGCGCATCATGGACCCGCCGGTCGGGTCATCAGGGTTCGGCCGCACGAGTTCGTCCACGAACGGGCGGTGGAGATCAACGACGTCCACACCGAAGTCGCGGGCGATCTCCTCGTAACTGCCGTACACGTCGATGCGGGGGAACTCGGGGTTGTCGCTCTTCCACACGGGGATCGGGGAACCCCAGAACCGGTTGCGGCTGATCGCCCAGTCGCGGGCATTGCCGATCCATTTGCCGAAGCTGCCTTCCTTCAAGTGGTCGGGCACCCAGGTGATCTGGTCGTTCAGCTCCACCATGCGGTCGCGGAACGCCGTGACCTTCACGAACCACGACGAGACGGCGCGGTAGACCAGGGGCTCGGCGCAACGCCAGCAGTGCGGGTAGCTGTGGTTGTACGAGTCGTGACGCACGACGACGCCCGACTCCTTCAACGTCTTGACGACATCGGGATTGGCGTCGAACACGTGACGGCCCGCCCACGGGGTGATCTCCGCGGTGTACCGGCCGTGCTCGTCCATCGGGCAGACGGTGGGGATGCCGGCTGCGTTGCAGGCGTTCTGGTCGTCCTCGCCGAAGCCCGGTGCCATGTGCACCACACCCGTGCCGTCCTCAGTGGTCACGAAATCGGCACCCAGCACGCGGAACGCGTTCGGTGTGTCGGCGAGGAACGGGAACATCGGCGTGTACGACCGTCCGACAAGGTCACTTCCCCTGACCGTGCCGATTCTCTCGGCCCCGTCGAGTTCCTTCTCGTAGGAACCGACGCGAGCCTCGGCGAGAAGGTAGGTGTGGCCGTCGGTGTGACGCAGCAGCGCGTAGTCGACCTCGGGACCGACCGCCAGCGCGAGGTTCGACGGCAGCGTCCACGGTGTCGTCGTCCACGCGAGGATCCGCTCGCCGGTCTCGAGCGTGAACCACACCGTGAGCGCCGGGTCCTGGCGGTCGCGGTAGACGTCGTCCATGCGCGTCTCGGTGTTCGACAACGGCGTCTCGCA
>RFZO01000338.1 GCA_009920715.1 Actinomycetota bacterium
GTGCTCAGCACCGACATCGCCGAGACGTCGCTCACCGTGGACGGCGTGCACATCGTGGTCGATGCGGGGCTGGCCCGTGTGCCGCGCATGGACGTCCGCACGGGGCTCACCGAGATCGTCACCGTCACGTCGTCGCGTGCGTCGGCGGACCAGCGCAGCGGCCGTGCCGGCCGAGTGCGGCCCGGCGTTGCGTACCGCCTGTGGAGCCGCATGGAGGACTCCACCCGGCTGCCGCACCTTCCCGCCGAGATCACGCAGGTCGACCTCTGCGGCCCGGCACTGGAGATTGCGGCATGGGGCACGCCCGCGGATGAACTGACGCTGCTCGACCCCTTGCCGCCGAAGTCGCTCGCATCGGCGCACGAGACACTGCGGATGCTCCATTTGGTCGACGATGACCTGAAGCCGACACAGCTCGGCCGCGAGGTGCTCGGCCTTCCCCTGCACCCGCGTCTCGGCACCATGGTGGCGCGCAACAAGGAGATGAAGAAGCAGGGGTGGATCGCGTGCGTCGTCGCGGCACTGCTCGAGGAACGCGACATCATGCGCGGCCGTCCCGACGAACCCCCCGCTGACCTCGCGTTGCGCGTGCAGATCGTCGTCGGACTCGGTGGCCACGACGCGGTGGACCGTGGTGCGGTGCGACGGGTGTTCGACGCGGCGCGCGACATCGCACGCCGTGCCGGGATCGACAGTGACACCCACGTGAGCACTGACGAGATCGACTCGCTCACCGGGCAGGTGCTCCTGGCCGCGTACCCCGACCGTCTGGCCATGGCACGCCAGACCGCGGGTCAGTTCCTGATGCGAAGCGGCGGCGGAGCCGCCTGCAACCCGAAGGACTCGATCGCCCGGGAGCAGTTCATCGTTGCTGCGGACATCGACGGTGGTCGCGGCAACGCGCGGCTCCGCCGCGGTGCGGCGGTGGATGCGAACCACATCGCACCGGTGCTGGGTGACGACGTCGACGTGGAGTCCTACCTGACCTGGGACAAGTCACGCGACGATCTGGTGCTGAAGGTGACCCGCAAGGTGGGATCACTCCGCATCGACGAACGCGACCTCGCGCCAGTTCCCGGTGATGACACCACCGAGGCGCTGCTCGAGCGCGTCCGCGCGACGTCGATGAAGGTGCTCGGCGGTGCGGACGATGCCGACAGCCTGCGCGCCCGCGTCGCGTTCCTGCGCCATCACCTCGGCGACGAGTGGCCGGACCTCTCGCACCGCACCATGCTCGCGACGCTCGACGAGTGGCTGGTGCCGTTCCTTGCGGGGGCCACGGGACGCGCCGACCTGAAGAAGGTCGATCTCGTCCTCGTGATGCAGTCGGTCCTCGGGTGGGACAAGTCGTCGCAGGTGGACCGTCTCGCCCCGCGTTCGTTCCAACCGCCGAAGGGTCGCCCCGCGGAGATCAACT
>RFZO01000339.1 GCA_009920715.1 Actinomycetota bacterium
GAGCCAATCCCAGGGGGCGGCCGAGGCGAGTGCGGGCGCTTGGAGCAGATGCCTTAGTGGTACGGTCACGAAACCCCGCTCCTTCCACCTAGGGTGGGGGAGGGTAAGCTCCGGGGTGTCGACCGACCCTCCCTCCCAGAAAAGGAGGTCGATATCGAGGGTGCGGGGTCCGTTCCTATTATTAGTACGGAGGCGCCCCAAGGTGGCCTCGATCGCCAAGGTTTGCTGGAGAAGTTCGGCGGGTTTTAGTTCACAAACCATTTCCAAACAAAGGTTTAGGAAACTTGGCTGGTCGGTAAAGCCCACCGGATCCGAGTCAAAGGCAGGGGAAATGGCGGTCACTTCGGCCCGCGGGAGCTGGCCGAGCAGCCGAATCGCCTCGTTGAGATGACCCACCCGGTCCCCGAGGTTGCTGCCCAGGCCCAGTAAATAGCGCTGGCGGGCTCCGCTCACGCCCGCTCACGCCGGATTTTGACCGAAATGGCGTCAAATTCGGCCGCCACGGGAGCGAAGGGCTTGGTGACCTCGACGGTCACGGCCTTCACCACCGTGAATGTCCCGAGAATCCTGGCCGCAATCTGCTGGGCCAACGTCTCGATGAGGTAGACCGGCTTGCCGGTCAGCTGACCCTCGACGGTCCGGATGACCTCCGCGTAGTTCACGGTCAGCTTCAGGTCGTCGGCCGCGGCGGCCGGTCGGGGAGCGCCCCGTGGTGTCCGAAGGACTTGATGCCGGCGATCCTGATGATGTCCACGGAGCGATGAATGCCGGGACGGACCGCCCCTGCAAGCGCCTTCCGCATTTGTTAGAAGTCCCCACTTGACCACCCTTCCAAGGGTCGCTGACAGTCCGCGGAACACCATGCCTAAGAGGACCGATATCCGTACCATCCTCATCATCGGCTCGGGACCGATCATCATCGGCCAAGCCTGCGAATTCGATTATTCCGGGACCCAGGCGTGCAAGGCGCTCCGCGAGGAGGGTTACCGCGTGATCCTGGTCAACTCGAATCCGGCCACGATCATGACCGACCCGGAGACCGCGGACGTCACCTACGTGGAACCCCTCACGGTCGAGTCGGTGGAACGCATCATCGCCAAGGAGAAGCCCGACGCCCTCCTGCCGACCCTCGGCGGCCAGACCGCGCTCAACCTCTCGCTCAAGCTCGCCCGCACCGGCGTCCTGGCGAAGCACGGCGTCGAGCTCATCGGGGCCAAGGAGGCCGCCATCGAGCGCGGCGAGGACCGCGAGATCTTCAAGAAGCTGATGCTCGACATCGGCCTCGACGTCCCGCGCTCCCGCGTGGTGAAGACGCTCGACGCCGCGCGCGAGACCATCGCCCTCATCGGCGGCGAGTTCCCCGTCATCATCCGCCCGTCCTACACGCTCGGCGGCACCGGCGGC
>RFZO01000340.1 GCA_009920715.1 Actinomycetota bacterium
CCCTCCATCTTCTCGTAGTGCTCCAATTGCAACTGGAACAACTTGATCATCTCCACGGCCGGGCCTGCGGCCCCGGAGATCGCCACGCCGCTGAACTCGTCGGCCTGCACCACCTTGTCCATGTTCTTGCTCCGGATGAGGTTGCCCGCGGTGGCCCTGCGGTCGCCGGCGATGACGACACCGTTGACGTAGCGGAGGGCGACACACGTGGTTCCGTGGGGCACATCGAGGTCGCCTGCCGCCTGGGCGAACGGCTGGATCCCGGTTGTTCTCAACAGGTGCATGAAACTGGAGCCGGGATCCTCGGCTGGTGCGAACCGGGGCACGTTCATCACTCTCCGCCCTTCTGGACGTAGTTCTTCACGAACTCCTCGGCGTTCTCCTCGAGAACCTGGTCGATGTCATCGAGCAGGTCGTCGAGTTCTGACTTCAACCGCGACGTGTCGGTCGTCGTGGAATCGACACTCTCGATTTCCTCGTCGCGATGCCCGGACCCGCTCTTCTTCACCCGTTCCTGCATGACTACACCGTACCCAAACCCTGTTCGTTGCCGTCCAGACGGTCACCAGCCCGGGTCTGGATCCATCCGTTCCACGGTGCCCGTCAGGCGGAGAAGCAGGTCATCAATGGTCCGGGAGCCATCGATGAGCGGCTGCACATGGGCCCTGCTCCCCTTCGTCGGGTCCATCATCGGGATGCGCACGAGTCCCTCGGGTGTGTCGACAACGATGCCGTCCCAGTTTGCGGACACGATCCTGTCCGGCCACTCCGCCACGCACCTGCCGCGGAAGTAGGCACGCGTGGAGTCCGGTGGCTGGGTCATTGCCCGTGCGGCGTCGGCATCATCGACCATCACACGAAGCCCCGCCTTTCCCGCGAGGCACTTGCCCGGCCTCATGTCGTGGTACTGCAGGTCGATGGCCCGCACCCGGGGATCAGCAGGGCCAACACCGTGCCTCTCAGCGAAGCCGTCGATCATCCGTCGCTTGGCGACCCAGTCGACCGTGTCCGCCAGCAGCAGGGGGTCGCTCGAGAGACAATCGAGCACACGTGACCATTCCGCCAGCACGGCAGCACCCTCCCCTCCGATGCAATCGTCCGAGGAGCGGGACAACCAACCCGCGACGGCGGAGTGGATCTCTCGTTGCATGTCGAGTGCGGTGATCGTGCGGCCGTCCACCAAGGTGACCGCGTGGCGCAATGACACGTCATGGCTGACCATCCTGATGTCGGCCACGGGGTCGGCGGTCACCAACCAGTCCGGGAACATGTTGTCCTCGATGCACGCGAGAACGAGTGCAGTGCTGCCGACCTTCAACCAGGTCGCCACTTGGCTCATGTTCGCGTCACCCGCGATCACATGGAGCCGGCGGAACCGTGACGGATCGGCATGGGGCT
>RFZO01000035.1 GCA_009920715.1 Actinomycetota bacterium
CCGGGGTCGCCAGCGCGGAACGCGCGAAGACGGGCGGCCTGCCGGGCGCGGCCGAACCACCCAGCCGGACGGTCCAGCAGTTGCCGATGCGCGGCCCGAGGACCAACCGCGTCTCGTTGTCGTCAAAAACGTTTCCCTTGGCCTTGTTGCAGGCGAAGCAGCAGAACTGGATGTTGTCGAGCGAATAGTCCGCGGAGTTGGAGATCCGGTCGATCCCGAGCGCCGCTATCTGGAGCCCGATGGTGGACACCAGTCCGATTTTGGGAAGGTCGGTTTCGTGCAGCCCGCACGCGGCGCACTGTCTGGGGGTGGACCTGCACCACCCGACGAACTCCGCATGGGTCATGGTGACGCCCGGCGAATGGGGTTGGTGCTTGCGCAGACGGGCCGCGTTCGCGCCGATGTTGTAGTAGCGCTGGCAGTCCATGCAGCGGGTCATCTTCCCGGAGGGGTACCGGAGCGTCTCGTCGTTCGTTCCGCACTGTCTGCAGGTGAATCGGGTCATTGGAGCGGGTGACGGGAATCGAACCCGCATTCTCAGCTTGGGAAGCTGATGTTCTGCCATTGAACTACACCCGCGGGCAGAGCCAAAGGCTAGCAACCAACCGTGTGATGGTGACCTGAAAACAGCAATGGCTGTGGCCGGCGGACCCCAGAAGTGGGGGACGTGTGCTGCGTCGGGCTAACGGTTCCCCTGACGGTGTCTCCACCGGGACATGGTGATTAGTGTCAACAGGCGTGAGTTCGGCAAGGGCTACTGGCTCGTCCTCTGGCATTCCCGTCGGCCTGCGCCGTGTGCCCAAACAGGCGCGCAGTCGAGCCAGGGTTGAGGCAGCCATCTCGGAGGTCGTCAGGATGATCGGCGAAGAGCCGGACCGAGACATCACTACGGCCGATGTCGCCGCTCGGATAGGCATTCCGGTGGGATCGTTGTACGAGTACTTCGAGGACGTGCCTTCCATTGTTGATGCTGCTGTTGCGCGGATGCTCGACAGGCATGATGAACTTCTGCGCGTCGCGACATCGTCAAGCGTGTCTTCCGTGCACGAACTCATAGACGTGATGTTCGATGCGTATCTCCGCCTCTACACGGAGCAACCGGCGTTCGTGCTTGTACGCAACTCGTCGTACTGGAACGAACATCACCGTCGTTGGTTGATTGACAGGGTGGAGGTGTTCTTGGCCGACGTCGTCACGTCGATGTTGCGCGCTGAATCCTCCAGCGAAGACCCTGCACTCGGGCGACGTTTGGCCCTCATCTTCGCTGCCGGTGACGCGATGCTGCAGCGAATCCTTCGTGACGGCCTAGAACCGGATCCAGTCCTGGCCAGCGACGCTCGGACGACGGTGAAATTCATGTTCGACTTGGTCACAAACCCGGTTTCATAATCCGAAAAAAATCGGTTTCTGCTAGGTTTGGGGCATGCGGCGGCACGATGACGTGTTTTTTGAGGTAGGTCCCAACCGTGAGGAAGGGATGCTCGATGTGGGGGAAGGCCACCGGATTCATTGGTTCGAAGCCGGCAATCCCTCCGGTGTGCCCGTCGTGGAGTGCCACGGTGGCCCGGGAGGTCGAGCCAATCCTGGACTTCGCCGGTTGTTGGACGGCAGCCGGATGCGCATCATTCAGTTCTCCCAACGGGGATGCGGCGAGTCCACACCGGTGGGTGAGATTGCACACACGAGTCTTCAGAACACCATCGGGGACATGGAGCGACTGCGCGAACACCTCGGCATCGATCGTTGGATCGTCAGTGGACCTTCGTGGGGCAGCACCGTGGCCATCGCATACGGTGAGGCTCATCCGGAACGCACCATCGCAGTGAAGGCATCCGGTGTGTGGTTGTGTCGCTCTGCGGACACAGCTTGGTGGTACCAGGGCGTTCGGCGATTCTTCCCCGACACGTGGGCCCAATTTGCTGAACTCGCCCCGCCTGAACGTCGTCATGACCTGCGCTCCGTCTATCACGAGATGATCAACGGCACAGACGAGGAACTCGCTCGACGCGCCGGGCAAGCCTTGTACGAATACGAAGAGTCGTTCATGCACCTGGAACCGCCCATGGCGCCGCCTAACCCCACGCGAGGGTTCGCCTATGCCAAGGTGTTCTCACACTTCGCAACAAATGACTTCTTCCTGACCGACAATCAACTCATCAACGACGCTCATCGCCTGGCCGGAGTCCCTGTTTCGCTGCTGACGGGTCGCTATGACAACTGCACGACGCCGGACGGGGCGTGGGACCTGGCCCAGGTTCTCGATGATGTCCATCTTGAGTTGGTGAACGCCGCGGGGCACTACCCGAGCGAACCGCTCATGTCGCGAGCGATGGCACGCGAGACCACGCGGTTCCTCGACGATCTGGAGCGGCGAGGGTACATCTGATGACCGAGACGCTCCGAGAACGACTCGAGGAGATCACCGCATCGAGAGTCAGGAATTCCGGGCGACGAAGTGCGGTTGTCGGCCTGAGAGTGCCGCGTCACGACTTTGACCACGCCGTAGCCGCGGGGGTCGCTCGTGCCGACAGCGCGAGACCGGCAGCAGTGGGGGACCGCTTCCACGTGGCGAGCGTTGGCAAGATGTTCACAGCGGTTCTCGTGACGCATGCTGCAGAAGCAGGTCATTTCGGGCCATCCGGCATCGACACCGCGCTCGGCGACATTGAGGCTGCTCCCCGCGAGTTGGTCGAAGCGGTTCACCCAGCGGGTCGCACCATCACATTGCGCCATCTGCTCACACATACGAGCGGCATGAAAGACAACGTGACCGATGATGCAACCGGTACGGCCGTCGAGTTGGGTTCACCACCGAGTGATTCACTCATGAGTTTGGAAGCCATGGGACCCGGGTCGGCCCGGTGATCGAATGGCCGGCATTCTCAACGACTTCATAGCTGGGGGCACCGCCGCGTCACCGGTGGGAATGCCAGGCGAACGGTTTCACTACAGCGACACTGCGTTCGTGCTGCTCGGAGTACTCCTTGAGCACGCCACCGGTCGTCGGTACCACGATTTGCAACGTGAGCAGGTCATCGTTCCTCTGGGGCTGCACAACACATCACTGGCGTACTACGACGACAGTTCAACATTGGCTCGCACCGAGGAGATGGATATCTGGATCGGGTCGGTCCCGTTGCTCAGTTCGGGGTTCGATGTCTCGTTCGACTGGGCTGGTGGCGGTCAGGTAAGCACCGTGGGCGACCTGATGACGTTCCTGGAGGCCTTGCTCAAGCCGGGCGGGGGACTGATGGGCAAGCGGTTTCCGATGAATCTCTGGACAGTTCCGCACGGTCTCACGCCACCGCGTCGGTCCATCGGTCTGGGTCTTTTCAGGTGGGACGCGGGTCGCCGCGTGGTCGTCGGTCATGCAGGGGCCTGGGGAGTGCGCGTCTTTCATGACCCGGTCACGGATGCGTGGCTGGCAGGAACGATGAACGAGCAGGACGATGGATCGTGGATGACCGAGATCTTCGATGCAGTGGAGGACGAACTGCGATGACTGATGCACTTGAGTGGTACTCGCACACCGTGCCCGAGGCACACGCCAAGTTCCTGTCATCGGCCTCACGTGCTGGTGTTGCGGTGGAAGAAGTGGTGCACCCCCTTGTCGGTCCGGCCGGTGAGGAGATTCGCTCGGCCATTGCCGAGACGGGACCGGCGGACGCAAGCAACGTGTTGTTGTGTCTGTCTGGAATCCACGGCATAGAGGGCTACTTCGGCTCAGCGATTCAGTGTCATGCGCTGGCACACAGTGCGACTGTTCTCCCACTTCCACCCGACACCAAGGCGGTGTTTATCCATCTCGTCAATCCCTGGGGCACAGCATGGAGCAGCCGCGAGAACGAGGACAACGTGGAACTCCTGCGAGGCAACTATTACTGTCACCACCCCAAGCCGCCGAACCCGATCTTCTCCGACTTCTTCGAGACGATGGGCTATCGCACAATCACCTCCATCGACGAGTTTCTGTCCGGCCGCGGCCGGGTGGGGAAGTTGTTGAAGAGGTACGAGCCCGGCGAGCTGATGTCGGCAATCGCCGACGGTCAGGACACCCACCCCGATGCAATCACCTGGGTGGGCAACGGACCTACTTGGTCAAAGCAACTCATCGATCGTGTGTTGCGGGAACGCTGTTGCGGCACCGGAAAGGTCCTCGTCCTCGACCTGCACACCGCCGTGGGACCGCCGGGTGAGACCGTGGTGTTCACCGGTTATGCACCGGGTACTCCGAAGGATCAGATGGTGAGAAGTTGGTTTGACGGCGAATTGTGGCCGTGGCCCGAGTACCTCGAGTTCTATGACTGGGTGAGCGAGGTGGTTCCGGGTACGGATGTGGTGAGCGTGACAATGGAAGCCGGCACGGAGCAGATTGGTCCCGTTGACCAGTACATCTTTCCTCTAGACGTCTGGATCAAGACGTACGGTGACCGGGACGACCCGTCGGCGGTGCCTCATCTCGAGCGCTACCGGCGTTTCTTCTATCCGGAGACCCCGGAGTGGATGCGCAGCGTCCACGCCCACGGGAGTGCCCGATGGATGCCGTTACTCCGCGGATTCGCGGAATGGATCTCAGAATCAAAGGGAGAGTCGAGATGACAGTGATCGAACGAGTGGAGTGCGTCCACCTGCGCTTCGAGATGCCGATGGACCGCACCTTCTCCACCCCGGGCGGACCCGTTCACGGTCGTCTCACCACACTCATCCGCCTGACGACCGATGACGGTTTGACCGGAATTGGCTCCGCGTACGCTCACCCGGCGCTCGTGCAAGCCACGGTCGATCACCTTCGGCCGTTCGTGATTGGTTACGACCCCCGTGAGACTGAGCGCCACTGGAATCGCTTGCACGGCATCAGTCGTTGGTACGGACGAAAGGGCGCCGCCGTGAGCGCGATCGGTGGAATCGATCAAGCCATCTGGGACCTCCACGGCAAGATGGTGGGCAAGCCAGTGTGGGCGTTGCTCGGGGGCACGTCGTCGTTGGTTCCCGCCTATGCGAGCGGAATGCTGTACAGCTCTCCCGATGCCGTGGCGGAAGGCGCCCGAGCAGCGGTTGCTCGCGGGTTCACCCGCGTCAAGATGCGGGTTGGCTGGAACTGGGACTACGACATCTCCGCAGTGCGCGCGGCGCGTTCGGCGATAGGTCCCGATCGTGATCTCATGGTCGACGGGACATGGCGCTTCGATCTGTCGAGTGCCATCGAGTTCGCGGAGGTCCTTGAGGAGAACAACGTGTTCTGGTTCGAAGAGCCCCTCTCATCGGATGATTTTGACGAATTCGTCACTTTGCGCAATGCAACTTCGGTGCCGCTCGCATGCGGGGAAAACGAGTTCGCGATTCATGGGTTCCGCGAATGGATCCGCACAGGCGCAATTGACATCGTGCAGGCGGATGCAAGCCGCGCGGGGGGCATCACCGAGGTCGTGAAGATTGCTCGTGAGGCTGCTGCTGCGGGATTGCGATTTGCGCCTCACTCCTGGTGTGATGCAGTGGCAGTTGTCGCGAATGCCCACGCCGTTGCAGCATCACCCAACGGCATAACTGTTGAGATCGACCAGACCGGCAACCGGTTCATCGAGGAACTTCTTGGTGGACCGTTGAAGGTCGTTGACGGACTGATTGATCTCGGAGATGGACCGGGGCTGGGAATCGATGTCGACGAGTCCGCCTTGGAGGACATGCGACTGCCCGATCCGTTCGCGATTCCCGACGGCAATTACTGCGATGTGACGTACGGACGCGGCCAGATGCGCTACATCGGCGACTATGTGGGGCGTACTTGATCGACTGATCAGTCAGTTCCGTTGGCAGCGTGAGCGTCTTCGCCGAACGATGACGCGTACTCAACCAGCAGTTCCACGCCCCATCCTCTGGCGCCGGCAGGCCCGTCGGGCGTGTCGCGGTCACGGGTAGCCACCGCTGCCATGTCAATGTGCGCCCACGCGATTTCGCCGATGAATGGTTCGAGGAACAGGGCCGCGAAAGCCGTGGCCGCCGGTGCTTCGCTCCGGTTTGACATGTCGGCTACCGGGGACTTCAACAATGAGCGGTATTCCTGCACGCGCGGCAACTGCCACAGCCGGTCCGCACACCGACTCGATGCGGTCAGCAGACCATCTGTGATTGCCTGGTCACGACCTATCAAGGCGGCAATCTCCGCTCCGGTTGCATGGATTGCCGTGCCGGTGAGGGTGGCGATGCTCACGGCTGCCGACGCACCGGAATGCTTGCGAGCGTATGCGAGGGCGTCACCGAGCACGATCCGGCCCTCGGCGTCGGTGTCGAGAACCTCCACCGTGGTGCCGTCGTACATCCGGAGAATGTCGCCCGGCCGGTAGGCGCCACCGCCGACCATGTTGTCGGTCATCGGGATGTACGCCGACACCGGCGTGGGCACGTCGAGGTCGGCAAACACCGACATGGCCCCGACGATGGCCGCGGCACCTCCCATGTCGTTCTTCATCGCCAGGAGGGAACTGGCCTTTTGCTTCAGCATGATGCCGCCGCTGTCGTACGTGATGCCCTTCCCGACGAGGGCGAGGCGAGGCCGCTTCGAGGCGACTGCCGGTGAGTAGTGCAGTTCGACGAATGCGGGCGGTTCGTCACTGCCGCTATTGACCCCGAGAAGTCCGCCCATGCCGAGAGCACGCACGGCAGCAAGGTCGTGCACCACAACGTTCAACTGCGGCCCTGCGAGACCGGAGCAGCGGCGGGAGAACTCGGTCGGAGTCAGCGAGCCCCCTGGTTCGTTCACAAGGTCGCGAGCCAACTCGACACCACGGGACAGTGCATCCGCGCGGTGCACCGCGCGGTGCACGCTCTCGTCTGCCGCGCCGATCATTACCAGCTCGCGTGGTCCATCCCCGTTCGGAGTTGATCGGTGCCGGTCAAAGCGGTACCGCACTGACAACGCCGCCGCTGTGATCGCCGCTGCGGCGGAACCGCGGTCGAACGATCCGTCCGTGCCCGCCGTGGCGTCATCGAGCAGGGTGGTGGCAAGCACGTCGGCGCGTGCAGCCGCCCGTATGGTGGCTGCCACACCGCGACGTAGACCGCCGAGGTCGAGTTTGCCGCGCTCTCCGAGTCCGACGAGCAGTATGACGTTGGAACCCTCGGTGGTGAAGTGCACCTCGCCGGCGCGGGCACCGAAGCCCGTGAGGCGCTGCAGCTCGCGGGTCGGTGCCCCGAGTGCGTCGAGTTGATCGATGTAGACGCCCCGGGCAAGAAGACTTCCCTCGGGTGCGGCGGAGCGGAGCTCGACGACCAGTCGACTCATCGGGCCGACTCCGGTTCTGCAATGAAGGTGCCGTGGAATCCGTACGGGACCCGACGCGGCAGGTGGACCTCAGCCACAGGACCTTCGTCGAGTGCGTCGGCGGCGTACACGACGACGTCGGAGCAGTCGCGGGTCGCGTCGTACACGAGAGTGACGAGCCAGCCGTCGTGCTCGGCGGAATCCAGGCCGCTGGGAACGAACACTGGCTCCCCGTGCACATGACCCGGCCCGAGGCTGTGCGTGACCGGTGCAGTCCCGCCCAGTAGGTCGTATCGAACGATTGAGCTCGTCGGGTTGTCGAGGGTGCTGACCGCGTAAGCCCACCGGGCCGGAGCGCCCGTGAGGCGGTCGTCGATGCGCGGAAACTCCACCGAGCGGTCGTCAAGCGCTGATTCCTGGATGTTCCCGCTGGAGATGCCGATCACGTAGCGCCACATCGACGACGGAGGAGAGAAGCGCGAAGAACCGTCGCGCCACAGCTCCGGGAACCGCACGACGTCCATCACGAGTTCAGGACCGTCACGACCCTCCCGTTCGAAGCAATTGGCGACGTGAAAGATGTAGCACGGCTCGATCTCGAACCATCTCGTGTCGGCGTCGGAGCCGCCGCGAGGCAGGATGCCGAGGCGGGCACCGTAGGTGTCGCTCCACGCGAACGACGGCTGCCGTCGTGTCATGCGGGTCATCACCACGGGAAGGTCGAGCAGGACTACGTAGTTTCCGCTGAGTCCCATGTCGTGGATCATCGTGGGACCGGACACAGTGATGGGGGCCGAATGGCGCAATACTCCGTCTGCATCCGCGACGTGGTAGGTGAGGTACGGCATGGATGCTGCGTACCCGAAGAAGTGCAACTCTCCCGTGACCGGGCAGAGCTTCGGGTGCGCAGTCATGGGGGTCCGCAGCCGGCCCCCCATGTCCCACGGCCCGAGCGTGTCGAGTTGCGGTCCAAGTCGGTAGGGGAGCGAGTTCTCTTCCAGCGCGTAAATCGAGCCACTGAAGTGGAGAACGCTCGTGTTGGCGAGGCTCCGGGTTAGGTCAGGGTCGCCCTCGGGGCTGACCTTCGGCAGGGTTGGGTCGACCGTCCATGGGGTCCGGACGAGACGGTTGCGGTATGTCACCCCACCGTCGGCGAAGCACACTTCGTGAACCATCCCGTCGCCGCTGAACCAGTGCCGAGCGTCGCCCGACATTGGATTAGGACCGTTTCTCAGGTACCGCCCTCTCAAGGACGGAGGAATGGAGCCACTTACGGGGAGTCCGGCAACCTCGATTTCATCGGCGACCGGCGCGTAATTGCCACGCGTGTGGAAGGTCGATGGCATGGACGGAAACGTTAGCACAACCCGAAGAAATTCGGCTTTGTGGTACTGTGGATGCGTTGGATTCGGTCAGCGCCGTCCGGTACTGGTGCTTCGATTGTCGAACTGGTCAGGAGATCTCCGTGGACTCGATCATTGTCACCTGTGCGGTCACAGGCTCGTCGACCAACTACCGGTCGAACCCTGCGGTGCCCATCACACCAGAGCAAATTGCCGATTCGGCAGTCGAATCAGCTCGGGCCGGCGCCGCGATGGTCCACATTCACGTCCGCGAACCTTCTGGAGCTCCGTCGGGAGACGTCGCGCTGTATGCCGAGGTGGTCGATCGCATAGCGCAGAGCGGTGTTGACGTGATTGTCAATCTCACCACCGGCTACGGGGCTCGCTTCGTTCCGTCTTCTGACAATTTCCGTTCAGCGGATCCCTCGTGCAACTTCGCCCCTCCGTCAGATCGAACGCGTCACATCACGGAACTGCGTCCGGAAGTGTGCAGCCTCGACATCGCTACTTTCAATTTCGGTGACGATGCATTCGTCAACACTCCGTCCATCGTGCGGGAGATGTCGGCCTCGAGGACAACATCTACCTCTCACAGGGAGACCTTGCCCCCTCGAATGCCGCACTTGTCGAACGCGCGGTCCGCATCATCGGAGACGTCGGGCGTCGGCCCGCCACGCCGAACGAGGCGCGAGAATTGCTCGGACTGGCACCGCGGTGACGACCGAATTCACCACGATCACCGACCAGCTTCGGTTCCCCGAAGGCCCGGTGTCTCTGCCTGGTGGCGACCTGCTCGTGGTCGAGATTGCAGGCCGAGCGCTCACGAGGGTGCGCCGCGACGGAAGGGTGGAGGTTGTCGCCGAACTCGAGGGTGGACCAAACGGAGCGGCTCTCGGCCCAGACGGGTGGGTATACGTCTGCAACAGCGGCGGATGGCGATACGAGAGGCGCGGCGACCTGACATGGCCGATCGGCACCGATGAGTGCACCGGGTGGATCGAAAGGGTCCACCTCGGCAGCGGAAGGGTCGAGCGACTCTACGACCGTTGTGGTGACGTCGTCTTGCGGTCTCCGAACGACCTTGTGTTCGACGAGTACGGTGGTTTCTGGTTCACCGACCTCGGGAAACGGGGTGACCGGAAAATCGACTGGAGCAGCGTCTATTACGCGGCGGCCGACGGCTCGGGAATCCGCGAGGTTGTGCACCCGATCATTACCCCTAATGGGTGCGGACTGTCGCCTGACGGTCAGGTTCTTTATGTAGCCGAAACGTTTACCGGCAGGTTGTGGGCATTCGACGTGCTGGAACCCGGTGTTCTGTCACCGGGTGAGAGTTTCGCACCGCATCGTGGTCGCCTCGTGGCTGGTGTCGATGGATATCGCTTGTTCGACTCGCTAGCTGTCCACGCGACGGGACTCGTGTGCGTGGCGACGTTGTTCACGTCAGGAATCACGGTCTGCCGTCCTGAGGGTGGCGAGTTGCGTTTCGTGCCGCTGCCCGACGTGTACACGACGAACGTCTGCTTCGACGTCGACGGTCGTGATGCTGCGTATATCACCCAGTCGTCAACCGGTCGATTGATTGAGATTCCCGCATCCGTGCTCGTGGAAGACCCATCATGAGAGATATCCAATCGGCCATCACGTCCGTCGAACAGTTTTACCGCGACCGCACACCGGCGAGTGCCGCCGCGTTCAATGGTGCGTGCATGGTTCTTCCCGGCGGGAACACACGTAGCAACCTCCATCTCGACCCCTACCCGGTAGTCCTGAGGGAAGCCCGCGACGGTGTGCTCATCGACATCGACGGGAACGAATACGATGATTTCAACAGCGACTACACAGTCGCTGTGCTCGGTCACACTCATCCGCGGATTGCTGAGGTGGTGGGTGAACAGCTTGCACGGGGCATGAGCTGGGGTGGTCGCTCCTCCGCAGAGGCCCTGCTGGCGGCAGAGATCATCCGTCGGTTCCCTGCGATGGAGCAGGTGCGATTCGTCAACTCCGGCACGGAGGCCAACGTGCTCGCAATGATGACTGCGTTCGACGCGACGTCCCGTCAGCGAGTGCTCGTCGTCGACGGCGGGTATCACGGCAGTGTGTTTTCATTTGTGGCACATCAGCCACGCATCAATATTCCCGTCCCCACGGTGACTGTTCCCTACAACGATGTGGCCGCGCTCGAAGATGCGTTCGCGATGCACGGTGGTTCTCTGGCGGCTGCTTTCACCGAGTTGATGCTCAATAGCGGTGGGTGCATCCCGGCGCAACAGGATTGGGTCGACCGGCTGCGGACACTTTGCACTGAACACGGTGTTCTCCTGGTGGTCGACGAGGTGATGACAGCGCGTCTCCACCAGCACGGCCTGCAACACCGGTACGGCGTGGAGCCGGACATCGTGACACTCGGCAAGATTCTCGGTGGGGGATTCCCCATCGGCGCGTTTGGTGCGTCGGCCGATCTCATGTCGATGTACGACATGCGTCGCGTCGGTGCTGCGGCCCATGGCGGGTCGTTCAACAATGAGGTCTTCAGCATGCATGCGGGAGTGGTGGCCCTCACCGAGATCCTCACTGGGACCGTTCTGGACCATATGAATGCCGAGGGTGATCACCTCCGTCGACGAGTGAACGAACTCTTCATTCGCCATGATCTGCCATTGGTGATGACCGGCATCGGGTCGACGATGGCCCTGCACGTCGGCGTGGAGGAGCCGCAACGTTTCGTAACGCACCCTGCCGCGCCTGCGGTGCGACGGTTGTTCCATTTGGGTCTTCTCGTGAAGGGAATCTGGGTCGCGAGCCGGGGAATGATCGCGACGTCGCTGGCGACATCGCACACTCAGCTCGACCGTTTCGTTGACGTGGTCGATGAGTGGGCGAGCGAGAACGCCGATGCGTTGCGAGCTCATGTCGCGGCCAGCGATCCCTTGGCGGGGCGACCCGGGGGACGGGCGTCATGAAGATCATTTCAGTCACTCCATACGTTGTTGGTCACTGGGTCTTGGTGAGTGTCCTGACCGACGAGGGAATCCGTGGAAGCGGTGAGGCCACGTATTTCACGCATCCTCCGGCGTGCGCCGAGGTCGTGCGGGAGATCGGGTCCCAGCTCATTGGAGCAGATGCGTTTCGTGCCGAGTTCCTCACGAACATGATCGTGAAGACTCACGGTGTGCGTGATGTCGTTGAGTCGGCGGCTCTGAGTGCACTCGACCAGGCTTTGTGGGACATCAAGGGCCAGGCACTCGGTGTCCCGGTCTGGCAGCTACTCGGCGGCCGCGTTCGTGACCGGGTGCGCGCGATATTGCTGGTGGAGGCCGCCACGGCTGATGCGGTGGTGGAGGGCGCGCGCGCCGCCGTGGCGGACGGATTCACCGCAATCAAGATCAAGCCGTTTGTCGGACGATGGAGTGAGTGGTCGACCGGACGAATCTTGCGTGAGGCGGCGCAAGTGGTGGCAGACGTCCGCAAAGAAATCGGATGGGACGTCGACCTGGCTGTCGAAGTGCACCGCAATCTCGTTCCGGCGGACGCGGAGGTCTTCGGTCGTCTTGTGGCCGATCAGTTGCTGTACTTCCTCGAGGATCCGATCCTGCCGTTCGGCCTGTCTGCCAACCTTGCGGTTGCCGAGCGTCTCTCGTCGCCGGTTGCCATTGCGGAGCGCAACATCAACATCTGGGAATTTCGTGATGTCAGCGACTCGCACGCAGTGGGCTTCCTCCGCCCGGACGTAGGTGTGGCCGGTGGTTTCACCGGTTTGCGCAAGATTGCAGCAATTGCCGAGTCACGTCATCAGCGGATCATCCCCCACAATTTCACCAGTCCGATAGTCACCGCCTGCCACGTCCAGTTGGCGGCTTGCACCCTGAACTGGGATCTCCAGGGTTATGTGCGTGAGCAGCGCGAGCCGTGGGTCTCTGTCGTGGATCGAATCAACGTGGTGCGTGACGGGTTCCTCGAGATCCCAGAGACGCCGGGAATCGGGATGCGCCTCAACCTCGACCATCTCGAGACTGCCCGGTACGTGCCCTTCGGGAACAGTTTTCTGCACGGCGCGGTGTACGGGACCGACGGCGGGATCCGTCACCAATGAATCCGGTGGAGTCGCTCCGTCATGGCTTCGACGGCGCGGTGGTACTGGTTGTCGGAGGACGCGGTGACATCGGATCCGCCGTCGCACGTCAGGCAGCTGAATTGGGCGCCCGGGTCGTCGTTGCGTCACGTGGCGCCACGAAGAGCGGAGTCGCCCCGGTGCCCGGTGGGACTGCTGAGCTGCCGGTGGACCTCACCGACAGTGACTCTGTAAAGAGGATGTGCGAACAGTTGTCCGCGTGGTTCGGTCGTATCGATGTGGCCGTGAATGCGGCCGGAGCGACGAAGTCGGTGCCGGCCGGCAATCTCGGTCTGTTGAGTGACGACGTGGTTCACGAGGTCTTCGAATCAAACGCCATCGGTCCCGTTCGGCTGATCCGCGGTCTTCTCCCCTTGCTGCGTGATGGTTCCGATCCGGTCGTTGTTCAGGTGTCATCAGTGGCGGCACGGACAGGCCAGGGCTCCAACACGGCCTACTCGGGCTCCAAAGCAGCCCTCGATGCGATGGTCATCGCGTGGGCAAAGTCATTGGCCCCGATCCGCTTCGTCAATGTCGCACCCAGTGCGCTCGAGAACGACTTCGTGCCAGGTCGAGGGCCCGATTTTTACGAGCGCACTGTTGCCGCGACCCCCATGGGACGTCTTGCGACACCGGAAGAGGTCGCCGCCGCAGTACTCGTCGCGGCGCGTTGTCTCACGATGACCACCGGTGTGGTGATAGCGGTGGACGGTGGCCGACATCTTTGACGAGCACATCTACTCCTAGCCAGGGGTGGGAGCCGCGATACCGGTCGATTCGCGAGGGCGAAGGGCCCACAGGCAACGGTCTAGTAGTTGGGTTGCCCCGCTGGGCAGTTCCGAAGTCTGTTGACAGGTCTGATTCCTCCGCACAGGCGCAAAACGACCAGGGTCGGCACGAGTCCGTTTCGGTAGGGTTTCCCCCGTGATTCTCTCCGACCGCGACCTGCGCACCGAAATCTTGGCCGGCCGCATCATCATCGAGCCCTTCGACGAGTCGTGCGTGCAGCCGTCGTCGATCGATGTCAAGGTGTCCAACCTGTTCCGCGTGTTCCGCAACCACACAGCCGCGGTGCTGGACGTCAAGCAGGACCTCACCGGGCTCACCGAATTGGTCGAGGTGGCAGAGGGCGAGGCGTTCATGCTGCACCCCGGCGAGTTCGCGCTCGGCAGCACGCTGGAGCGCGTGGCGGTGCCGAACGACCTGGTCGCGCGCGTGGAGGGCAAGAGCTCGCTCGGCCGTCTGGGCCTAGTCATCCACTCCACCGCGGGTTTCATCGACGCCGGCTTCGACGGCCACGTCACGCTCGAGCTGGCGAACCTCGCCAACCTTCCCATCACGCTGTACCCGAACATGAAGATCGGCCAGATCAGTTTCATCAAGATGACATCGCCCGCCGAGAACCCTTACGGCTCCGGTGCCAAGGGTTCCAAGTACCAGGGCCAGCGCGGTCCCACTCCCAGCCGCTACTTCGAGAACTTCCGCTGACGGACGGGCACGGAGGCGACACACCATGATCGAGGAGATCAAGCAGTCCGCGAAGCTGGAGAACGTTCTCTACGACATCCGCGGTCCCGTGCTCGAGGAGGCGAAGCGCCTCGAGGAGCAGGGCCACCGGATCATGAAGCTGAACATCGGCAACCCGCACCCCTTCGGGTTCGAGGCACCGCCCGAGATCCTGGTTGACGTCATCCGGCACCTGCCCCAGTCACAGGGTTACAGCGACTCCCAGGGCATCCGCAGCGCGCGCACCGCGGTGGTGCAGCACTACCAGGAGCGCGGCATCGACATCACCGACCCGGACGACGTGTGGCTGGGCAACGGCGTCAGCGAGCTGATCCAGCTGGCGCTGAACGCCCTTCTCGACGAGGGCGACGAGGTGCTGATCCCCGCGCCCGACTACCCGCTGTGGACCGCCTCCACCAGCCTCGCCGGCGGCCGCCCCGTGCACTACCTGTGCGACGAGGAGAAGGACTGGAACCCGGACCTCGAGGACATCAGGTCGAAGATCTCGAAGAACACCAAGGCGATCGTGGTCATCAACCCGAACAACCCCACGGGTGCGGTGTACAGCCGCGAGGTGCTGCGCGCGATCGCCGACATCGCGGTGGAACACAACCTGATCGTCTTCGCCGACGAGATCTACGACAAGATCCTCTACGACGGTGCGGTGCACCACACGTTTGCCGAGCTCGCGCCCGATGCGCTGGTTTTCACGTTCAACGGTCTGTCCAAGGCGTACCGTCTGGCCGGTTTCCGCAGCGGCTGGATGGTGGTCACCGGGCCGCGCAAGCACGCCGCCAGTTACATCGAGGGCATCAACATGCTCACGAACATGCGCCTGTGCGCCAACCACCCCGCCCAGTACGCCATCCAGACCGCGCTCGGTGGCCGCCAGAGCATCAAGGACCTCGTGCTGCCCGGCGGCAGGTTGCTGGCCCAGCGCGACGCCGCGGTGGAGGCACTGAACCGGATCCCCGGTGTGTCGTGCGTGGTGCCGAAGGGCGCGCTGTACGTGTTCCCGCGGCTCGACCCCGAGGTGTACGAGATCAAGGACGACCGGCGGTTCGTGCTGGACTTCCTGCGCGCCGAGCACGTGCTGGTGGTGCAGGGAACCGGCTTCAACTGGCCGCGCACCGACCACCTGCGCATCGTCACCCTGCCGTGGGCGAAGGACCTGACCGAGGCGATCGGCCGCCTCGGCAACTTCCTCTCCACGTACGTGCCCCCGAAGGACTGACCGTGGCCGGGCCCGCAGCGGGCGAGGTGCGCGAGCTTCTCCGCATCGCCGACTTCCGCAATCTCCTTCTGTCGCGGCTCGTGTCCAACCTGGGCAACGGCATCACCCCCATCGCACTCTCATTCGCGGTGCTCGACCTGCCGGGAGCCAACGCCAAGTCACTCAGCATCGTGAACGGTGCGCACATGGTGTCGCTGGTGGTGTTCATGCTGGTGGGGGGTGTTGTCGCCGACAGGTTCGGGCGCTGCCGCACCGTCGGGGGCACCGACATCCTCGGCTCGGTCATCGTGGGCGTCGGAGCGCTGCTCATCATCACGGGGAACGCCACCGTGCCCCTGCTCGCCGCGAACGGGTTCCTGCTGGGGGTGCTGCACGCGATGTGGCAGCCGGCGTACCGCGGCGTGATCCCCCAGATCGTGCCGCGCGAGCGCCTGCAGGCGGCGAATGCCATGAACGGTGTGGTCGCCAACCTCACCTATGTCGCCGGCGCGGCTCTCGCCGGGATCCTCGTGGCGACCGTCGGCTCGGGGTGGGCGATCATGGTCGACGCCGCGAGCTTCCTCGTGGC
>RFZO01000341.1 GCA_009920715.1 Actinomycetota bacterium
GCGCCTGGATCTGGTGGCGGCGGGTCTGGCCGGGGTGCCGATCCGCTTCACCGACATGTTCATGGGCGAGGTGTCGGGCACCCCCGACGACGTGGTGCTGCGGCGCAACGACGGGGTGCCCAGCTACAACGTGGCCGTGGTGGTGGACGACTTCCTGCAGGGCGTGACCGAGGTGGTGCGCGGCGATGACCTGGCCGCGGTGACCCCCAGCCAGATCGTGCTGCACCATCTGCTGGGCATGCGGATTCCCGAGTACGGGCACGTGCCGTTGAAGCGCGGGCCCGACGGTGAGCGCCTGTCGAAGCGCCACGGGTCGATCACGCTCGACAACATGGCGGACGACGGGTACACGGCCGATGACGTGAGGGAGATGTTGCTCGACGAGATCGCCGGGTTCGCCCCCCATCTGGTGCCGAATTCGGGATAACGAACGAGATCCGGGGGAGGCTTCACCCTGTCGGCGTTCGGGATAACGAACAGGATTCGGGGGAGGTGTCACCCTGTCGGCGTTCGGGATTGCGAACGGAGTCCGGGAGAGGCTTCACCCCGCTGGCGTTCGGGATAACGAACGGCCGCTGCCGTGCTCTGCCACGATGGGGCAATGGGAAATCTGGAGGCAATCCTCGGCTACCAGGGGGCGCGTGACCACGGTGACGCGGTGGAGGTGGCTCCCGACATCATCGCGATGCCGTTCTGGACCCCTGACTTCTGCGCCACCGTCATCCGCGCCGCGCAGGCCGCCGGGGGCTTCGAGCACCACCCCGATGACCCGGTGGGGAGTTACGACCTCTCGCTCGCTGCCATCTCGCCGCGCCTGTTCGAGGCGTTCGAGCAGGATGTGGGCGCGCGCATGTGGCCGGCCGTGCGCAACTGGTGGCCGATTGTGGACTACCACGGTCTGCGGGACGCGTTCGTCATCCACTACGCAATCGGCGAGCAGGAGGAGCTGCGGCTGCACCACGACGTGGCGCAGGTGTCGGCCAGCATCAAGCTGAACGACGGCTACGAGGGTGCGGAACTCGAGTTCCCGCGGCAGGGCTGGACCAACGCGGATGTCCCGGTGGGCACGCTCATCGCGTGGCCGAGCCTGGTGACCCACCCGCACGCCACGCGCCCGCTGCGCAGCGGCGAGAAGTTCTCGCTCACCGTGTGGTGCGAACTGCCCCTCGCCCTCGACTGACCATCAGGGGCGCTTGGCAATGCGCAGGGAGTGCTCGGCGGCGTTGCGGCAGGTGCCGTCGGCCAGCGAGAAACGCCAGCCGTGCAGCGTGCACACGAAGTCCTCGCCGTCGATCTCTCCGAACACCGCGAGGTCGGCGTTGCGGTGCGGGCACCGGCGCTGCACCAGGTAGCCACCGCACTCGATGTCGGCCTCGTCGGACTGCACGCCCGACGCC
>RFZO01000342.1 GCA_009920715.1 Actinomycetota bacterium
TGGTGACGCGAGGTGCCGTCCGCGATCTGCAGGCCGAGTCCCATCGCGGCACCGAGGTCGCACAGGTTCTGGTGACCGTTCGAACAACTGGGGCACTTGCCGCACGAGGGGATGAAACCGAAGATGACATGGTCGCCGGGCTGCAGCCAGGTGACGCCGGGGCCGACCTCCTGCACGATGCCCGCGCCCTCGTGACCGCCGATGACCGGGATGTTGGCGGGAAGATCGCCGGTGACGAGGTGCTCGTCGGAGTGGCACATGCCGGAGGCGACCATCTTCACCAGGACCTCGCCGGCCTTCGGCGGGTCGAGTTCGATCTCCTCGATGCTCCACGGAGCGTTGACTTCCCAGAGAACGGCGGCCTTGGTCTTCACGTGAAGTTCCCCCTTCGCCACGGCACCGTGCCGCGACCCCCCGAGACTAGTTCTGCCCGCCGAAGGGCCACCAACGGGGGAACCCTGACTACTGTGTGGGGCATGGAACAGGACAACACCCAGCAGACCGACGCCCAGTTCGCTGATTCCTCGGCTGCTGACACTGACGTCATCGAAGAACTGCTCGTCGAGGAGATCTCCATCGACGGCATGTGCGGCGTCTACTGAGCCGACCCGGTACGCACGCTTCCACCAGGGCCGTGACCGCCACCCTCGAATCCTCGTGCGCCGTGCACCCGCAGGTGGCCATCAGACCCGAGCCCTTCGGCGCCCTCGCCTACCACTACGGCAACCGTCGCCTCGTCTTTCTCCGCCACCCCGATGTCGTGCGCGTCGTCACGTCGCTCGCCGACCACGCCACCGTCCGCGATGCACTCGTGGCGAACGGGATCGACGAGAAGCGATGGCCCTCCTTCGTGAAGGCCATCGACTCGTTGACCACCTCGGAGATCATCAATGTCCACTGAATCACTCGTCGAGCAGATGAAGCACGGGCTCGATGCCCCCATCTGCCTGACCTGGGAGCTCACGTACGCATGCAACCTGGAGTGCGTCCACTGCCTCAGCAGCAGCGGACGCCGCGATCCGCGCGAGTTGACCACCGAGCAGTGCATCGCCGTGCTCGACGAGCTCCGTGACCTGCAGGTCTTCTACATCAACATCGGCGGCGGCGAACCGATGGTGCGGCGCGACTTCTTCGAGATCATCGAGCACTCCGTGTCGAACGGAATCGGCGTGAAGTTCTCGACCAACGGTGCGTTCATCGACGCAGCGAACGCACGGCGCCTCGCCGCCATGGATTACCTCGACATCCAGATCAGCCTCGACGGCGCGGACGCGGCGACGAACGACCCGGTGCGCGGCACCGGTTCCTACGACACCGCAATCACGGCCATGAACAACCTGCGCGACGCCGGGTTCGGTCAGTTCAAGATCTCCGTCGTCGTCACCCG
>RFZO01000343.1 GCA_009920715.1 Actinomycetota bacterium
CGGACATGTGCCTCACCGTACAGATGTTCGGGCAGAAAGGCAAACATCTGTTCGTAGAACACCTGTTCAAAAAAATCCTTGACACCGAACACCTGTTCGGATGAAACTAACGAACACCCGTTCGGTACGGTTCACCCCAACGAACGGACCGCCCAGTCCCAGAAACCCCAAAACCCAAGCCCCACAAGGGAATCCCCCAAGGAGAACACCATGACCGCAACGATCGACCCCCTTCTCATCACCGCCTCCCCCCGTCGCGGCACCGCCAGGCAGGCCCGTCCGGCCCGCCCAGTCACCTCCCAGGCCACCTACCGGAGGCGGCGCATGGTGGTCGCAGCCGTCGCCGTCTTCGCCGTGGCCAGCCCGCTGTTCGTCACCGGGGCTTTCGCCACGGAGCCATCCGCCCAGCTGATCCAGACAGTGCCCCGCACGCACGTGGTCGAGGCCGGCCAGACCCTGTGGAGCATTGCCCGCCTCTACATGCCCACGGGCAACATCTCGGAGTTCGTGTCCGAGCTGGCCCGCATGAACGGCGTGGACATCGAGGTCGGACAGATCATCCGCATCCCGTAAGGCCCAATTTCGGGCCGAATCGACCACACGCCACACGCATCCGTCCTACAGTGTGGGACATGCATTGCCCCGTGTGCAGACATGACGACACGAAAGTGATCGACTCACGTCCCGCAGACGAAGGTGCAGCCATCCGCCGCCGCCGGTCCTGTCCCGAGTGTTCGTACCGGTTCACCACCTACGAGAGACTCGAGGGAGCCCCGCTGATGGTGCTGAAGCGTTCCGGCAACCGTCAGCCGTTCGACCGGGCCAAGGTTGCCGACGGGATCAGGTCGGCTTGCAAGGGGCGTCCCGTCCCGGACGAGATGGTCGAGGAGCTGGCCGAGGCGGTCGAGGACGATGTGCGCCTGGAAGCCGCCGCCGGCAAGGACATCACGTCGTCGTTGGTGGGGCACTGTGTTCTGGAGCGCCTTCGCACCGTTGACGAGGTGGCCTACATGCGCTTCGCGAGCGTGTACAAGAACTTCGACGACGCGTCCGACTTCCGCCGCGAACTCGCGCTGCTGAAGAAGTCCTGACCCCGCACCGTCAGCGCGGCCGTTCGTAGCGCGCGAAGACTGTCAGCGCGACCGCTCGTAGCGCGCAAAGACAAAGTCACCCTCCCGCGCGGCATCCACCAGCACGAATCGTCGCGAGCCGTCGAACGCCGTGGCGATTGCATCGCCTGTGTGGGCTCCGCCGAGACGCGGGGAGAACGTGAGGTTGATCGCGTCCACCAGATCAGCGGCCAGCAGGGACGCGTTGAGTGCGGGGCCACCCTCCACGTGCACCACTCGCGCCCCGAGCGAGCCGATTGCGGCGGCCAGGT
>RFZO01000344.1 GCA_009920715.1 Actinomycetota bacterium
CTCAGAAATTTTAGCAGATGTTGCAAGATTAACTTGACCGATTTCACCAACGAATGCTTCGTATCCAACAGAGTTAGACAGAAGAACAATTGAGTGTTCACCAGGTAATAGATAAATTGGTACATCAAATGTAAATTCGGTGTACTTATTTGCATCTGTTAGGCTTGGTAATACACTTGTTTTTACCTTATCTGGTGTCAGTGAGACATCAGCATATGGATAAACAACTGTTGATGGATAACCATTTACTACTGTACGAATCTGTAGTGTTACGGGTGCAGTCGAATCTTTTGTCTTGAAACAAACACGAACGCTTGATAACATAATTCCCTGTGGAAATTGATCAGGATTAATCAAGAATGTTTGTGCAAGAGGATCAACCCAGCCCTGACGAACAACTGCCGAACGAACAGATGATGATTGATTTACACGACTTTCTGTTACAGTTGAACGTGTCACGGTTGGTACAAATACCGAAACTGTTGTTTCTTGTTTAGTTTGAATCAAACCTTGTGAGAAGAATGATGATTCACCATTTGTCGTTGAACGTTCAATAGAACCATTTGGATCATCAATCAGACGGAACAATTTTTCACCAACACGGAATGTATCTGTTGGTGCAGAGAAAATACCTGCTGTTGCACCTTCAAGCGTTGTTGTTAGTGTACCGATAGAATATGATGATGTTGTATCTGGCGTTGTTGTCCAATTCGAAGAAATATTAGCAGTGCGTGTGCTTGTATTGTAAGCATTAATTGTTGCTGTTTGACCTGCACCTGTACCACCAATAACACGAATTGTCTGACCGACATAATCAGATATATTGTTAGCGCCACCAGCATGATAATCTAATTGAACAGTTGATACTGTTGCTGCTCTTACTGTGCCAGAATAATGCTGCCAATTTGTTGTTAGATTATTCGCACCAGTTGTTGTACCGATTACACGAATTCCAATTGATGCGTTTGCCCATGTGCCATACGATGCAACAGGAACAATATTAGTAATAAATGCATGATTGTTTGCAGTGAGGACAACAACACCTTCACCCATCAATTGTCCATTTGAATTGTCGTAGAAATCAACGAACTCTGGATCACCAACAGTTGTTTCGTACTGTAGATTATTATTTACAAATTTCAATAGATTTGCACGATACACATAATTATCTACACTTTGATTATCAAAGTAAGTATAAAGTGTTGTTGATGGTTTGAAGTTTGTGCCAATAGCAAGAATGTTCACCGGACGCATAAACTGTACAACAGTAACATCTAACAAACGGTCACCTAAGGAACGTGTTAGTTCTTGTGGTACGATCTGTGACAGAATACCTGTTCTTGTTTCTTGTGTTGTTCGTGTTTCAAGAACGTCTTGTGT
>RFZO01000345.1 GCA_009920715.1 Actinomycetota bacterium
GACCCTGGCCTCGTCCGCACCGCTGCGCACGACGCTCGCGTCGGCACGCGCACCGACAATCAGGTTGATCGCCTCGACGAGCATCGTCTTGCCGGCCCCCGTCTCGCCGGTCAGCGCAGTGAAACCGTTGCCGAGCGACAGGTTGACACGCTCGATCACCCCGAGGTTCTCGATCGCGAGTTCAACGAGCATCAGCGGTCGGCCAACCCGAACTTGGACTTGAGAATCTGGTGGAAGCGGTTGGCCTCGAAGCGGACGAACCGTGCGAATTCCTCTGCTGCATCGACCTCCACCACGTCACCGGGGCGCAATGAGTGGACCAGTTCGCCGTCAGAGGCAACATTCACCGAACGGTGCCCCAGAACCTCGATGCGGATCTTCTCCGGAGCGTCGAGAACCAGGGCGCGGTCGAACAGCATGTGCGGTGACACCGGGGTCACGAGGAGCGCCCTCATCCTCGGCGACAGGATCGGGCCGCGCGCCGACATCGAATACGCCGTCGAGCCGGTCGGCGACGCGACGATCAGTCCGTCGGCGGCATAGGTCGTGAAGTGGGCTCCGTCGATGTCCACGGCCAGCCTCACGGTGTGCCCGGTCTCCTTCTTCTCGACCACGATCTCGTTCAGCGCGAAATGCTCCCCGAGGTACGAACCACCCGTCCAGGTGCGCACCCGCACCAGCATCCGGTCGTCGAACGAATACTGCTTTCCGCTCTCGCCGTTCAGGAACGCACCGAGCGCATCCACCGCCGAGCTCTGCTCGACACACGTCAGATAGCCGAGCAACCCGACGTTCACACCGATCACCGGAACGGGACGACCGGCGAGCGACCGGACGGACCGAAGCATCGTGCCGTCCCCGCCGATCGAGACGAGGACATCGACATTGCCGAACTCGTCATCCGCTTCGATGCCCGGCGCCCCCGCCGCCGACAGCACCGGCAGGTCCGCGGCGGACGAGACGCACTCGTGGCCACTGGCGGAACACCATGACGCGATGTCGACGCCGACGCCGACGGCGTCCTCCCTGAAGCGATGAATCGCGATTCCGACCCGGGCCATGGCTACAACCTACGCCCGTGGTGCTCTCGACAGATGGAGGAGGAACTCGGTGTTGCCGTCCTGGCCCTTGATCGGAGACTCCACCATTCCCCGTTGGTGCCATCCCGCCTCGCGTGCCGAGGCAAGCACCTTCTCGACGGACTCCCGGTGAAGTTCGGGATCAGTGATGACGCCCTTCCCCCGCGACGCCTCCTGGCGACCAACCTCGAACTGTGGCTTCACGAGAAGGACCATCTCCGGATCGGTGAAGACAGCCTCGGCCGACACGAGCCTGTCGAGTGCCCCCATGACCACGGTCAGGGAGATGAACGAGAGGTC
>RFZO01000346.1 GCA_009920715.1 Actinomycetota bacterium
GGCGGCATCACGGGCCGTCACGGCCGTGGCGGCATCGGTGAGGTCGGCGGCGGCCTCGTGGGCCGCCGCTGCGGCGGATGCGTCGCCCGCGTGCTGGGACCGCATGGCCCGTGCCCTGTTCGCGGCCATCGAGACCGAGTGCGGAGAGCAACACGAACCTGAAGGAGACGGCCTGTGAACCCACCCGCTGAAGTCCCATGCCCCGAGTGCATGGGCAAGTGCTGCCGTGACATGGATTACGGACACCGACGCACCCACATGGACGCGGAGTGTTACGAGCATGTCTGCGACCATTGCGAGGACGGCACCAAGTATGTCCCGCCTCCCGACTATGCTCAACGTGAGAGGGATGGCATTGTGGCTTGGATGCGGTCAACCGCAGATATGTACGCTCGGGCAAGCGACTTGGTTGGCGACAGCTACGCTTTGACTTGGCACATCATAGCGGACCTCATTGAGCAGAAAGCAGATAAGAAGCAAAGGGGTCCAAAATGACCGCCACGCTCCGCTTCCTCATCATCGATAATGATCCAAGCCGCTACGACGAGTTCACCCGTGCCCTGTTCGCATCCATCGAGGCCGAGTGCGGTGAGGCTGCGCCATGACCGACTGCGGAGACAACTCGTGCCGCTACGCACCCCCCAACAGCAGGGGCGGGATGCGGACGAACGGCGGGTGCCGCTGTGACGACTGCCCCGCGTGCGGGAAGCAGATCCGACCGCCCCGACCCGTCCAGCATCGACCGTGGTGCCCGACGCCCACATGGGTCCCCCCGCACCACGCCGTCGCATCCGAAGCCGGGGACTACGAGTACCCGACGGCCGGTGAACGCGCTACGGAGTAGAATGCTCGATGCCGAGATCATCGTACGTGGGTTGGCCTGCGTCCTTTCTCGCGGAGAGCCCCGACTATCGCGTTTCGGGCCGATGGGTGTACGCCAAGCAACAAGCCCTCGTGCGCGAGCGGGCAGGGCGGCTGTGCGTGGGGTGACGTCCCAGTGGGACACCCCGGACGGTTGGTGCATCCCGACGACATCGAACGGATGGAGGCTGCGCCGTGACCGAAGCACAGATCGAACTCGCCCGCCGTGCCGTCGCCTGCAAGGACTGGCGATGGGTGTCGGGGCGCGGGGCGGTTGGACGACTACCCGCCCGAATACATGGGCCGTCCCCGACCTCGACGACCCCGCCCCATCGGTCGCCCTCAACGACCCGGCCGACCGACTGTGGGGAGGTCGCCCCGAGGCCCACCAGGACCACCACACCCTGTTCTCCGCCGTCCTCGCCGAACACGACCCCAACGGCGCGGCCACACCGACACGTCGCCACCGGCGCGTCCGAGGTCGAGGCCC
>RFZO01000347.1 GCA_009920715.1 Actinomycetota bacterium
GTGGTCAATCCCGGCCGTGACGCTTCCGGTGCCCGGCTACCCCTACTCGTTCACCCGAATGGACAACGTCGACGAGCTCGCCTACCCGCAGTTCCCGACGACCCGGCGGGCAGTGCGCAACACGAACTCCATGACGGTCATCGACTGCGCGTGGGCCGCGATCGCGCCGGAAGAGTTCTATGAGATCCGCGCCTTCAACCACGCCTACGGCGGCGGCTCTGGGACGTTCACAGAGGCGGCCGTGCCGTGGCTTGAGGCAGGAACGTACCGCACGCAGCCGAACAGCCTACGGGCCGTTCAGGACGCCCGCCTGTCCTACAAGGCGAGCCTCGTGATTCAAAAGGTGCCGCTATGACCACCGCCTACCGTGAGACCGTCCTTGCCGCGCTGCAAGGCAAGCTCGACGACATCGTGACCGACAACACGCGCACGTGGGCGCAGACGGTCGCGCCGCGGGTGGTGCGGGTCAAGCAGAACGCCGAGGCGCTGCCGCTCGTGCCGACCTGCTACATGGGCACGAAGGACGAGGCGATCGACCGCCGCGAGGCCACGTCGAACTACCTCCTCTACAACCGCACGCTGACGGTCCTGCTTGAGTACTACGTGCAGGCATGGGACGTCGACCTGGCGTGCTCGGACATCGTGCACGACGTCGAGTTGGCGTTGGCCGACTGGCGGCTGGGCGGCGCTGTCGACGACATGGCGATCACGGCCGAGCGGACCCTGATGGGCGAGCCGGGACAGCCTCTCTGCGGGGTCGAGTTTACGGTGGTCGTAAGATATCGGACGTCATCCGCGAGCCCGTCTACGAGGCTCTGAGGCACCACACATGGCACTGAACAACGTTCTCCTCGCTCGCCTTTGCCAAATCGGCGTGGTCGTCGAGACCACCCGCGGCACGTACGCCGGTCCGACCTACACGAATGCGACGACGAACGACTACAAGTTCCTCGCGCAGAACATCACGGTCACCCTCAATCAGACCCGCTA
Organism: Actinomycetota bacterium; assembly: GCA_009920715.1. Lineage (GTDB taxonomy): Bacteria > Actinomycetota > Acidimicrobiia > Acidimicrobiales > Ilumatobacteraceae > UBA2093. The sequence goes on from RFZO01000347.1 coordinate 991, forward strand.
CGACCGCGACCCGCAGTGGCAGAGCCTGACCAAGTACAAGGGGATCGTCGGCAAGCAGCCGGTGACCGTCTCCTTCTCGGTCGAGTGCCGCCGTACGGGCACGACCACGACGGCCGACGCTTGGTTCACGCTCCTTCAGGGCTGCGGGTGGAAGGACGTCGGCTCGGGTGCCATCGAGTACAAGCCGACCTCGCTCTATGCCGACATGAAGTGCCTCTCGATGGAGATCATCATCGGCGGGCGCGGCATCGGGGCGAGCGGTCTGGCTGTCAAGGTCAAGGGTTGCATGGGCAACGTGACCTTCACGGGCTCCGTCGGGTCGGTGCTCATGGCGAACTTCACGTTCCAAGGCGTGCTCG
>RFZO01000348.1 GCA_009920715.1 Actinomycetota bacterium
AACCGGGCCGTGGGTTCAAATCCCACCCTCTCCGCCATGCGATTCACTCGCAGACTGCTGACGGCGCTCGTTGCCGTTGGACTCCTGTCATCGGGAGTTCCGTCCCTGCAAGGGGCTGCTCTGGCGACCTCATGCGCCCGGCCGTACGTGGCTGTGGATAACGACTCCTGGAGCCGGATCGCCGACAAGACCGGCGTGACCCTGAGGGCATTGCTGGCCCAGAACAAGGCGACCACCAAGACCATGATCCTCGTGGGGGACACCGTCTGCCTGCCGAAGGGCACCACGTACAACCAGCCCTCCACCGAGGCGACGGGACTGCGGAACCTGCCGGCGCCGCCCGTTCGCTACACCCGGGCGCAGGCCGCGGCTGTCATCCGGGAGGTCTTCCCGAAGCGACTCGAGGCAAAGGCCCTGGCACTTGCCAAACGCGAGAGCAAGCTGGTCGCCACGTCGTACACCTCTTGTTGCGTGGGTCTCTTCCAGATCAACTGGTGGGCCCACAAGTCGTGGTTGAAGAACATGGGTGTCACGAAGGCAAGCCAGCTCCTGGACGCGAAAACCAATGCCAGAGCGGCCCTGGAGATGTACAAGAGGTCGGGCGGGTGGAGCCCTTGGCACATGTAGGTACACTCGCAAGTCCTACAAAACTGCGCTCGTAGCTTAATGGATAGAGCATCTGACTACGGATCAGAAGGTTGGGGGTTCAAGTCCCTCCGAGCGCGCCAGAAGGACATTCGTTCGGCTGCGGATGACATCCGTGCCTGTCAACCCCATGGGGTGCCTACTTACCGTGCACCTCATGAAGAAACCCCTCATCACATTCCGCCGTTCCGTCGTCGGTCTCGCGGCAGTTGCTGCCGTGGCCGGCACGTCGGCAACCGCACACGCGGTTGATGCCACCACCACAACCACGGCTGCGCCCACCACAACGGTCGCAGCCACCACAACAACGGTGTCACTCTTGCCGTCGGCACCGCTGAACATGAAGGTGCGGGTGAAAGGAACCACGGCAATCCTCAGCTGGTCGGCGCCGGCAAGCGCCGGCATGCACCCGGTCCTCGGGTACACCGTGGACTCCTCGAACGAGGAACTGTCCTGCTACACGACGAAGCTCACGTGCAACGTGTCGCCGTTGGTGCCCGGCATCCCCTACAAGTTCCGCGTCCGTGCGGATTCGAGCGAGGGTCTCGGCGCCCTTTCCGAATGGTCTCGTCAGGTGACGTTGCCCTTCAATTTCGAGGGCAGGGGTCGCAAGATCACCCTCACGGATGCAAGCAAGCCATCGGTGAAGATCTCGACGTAGGTTCCGAGCGCGTCATGACCGAC
>RFZO01000349.1 GCA_009920715.1 Actinomycetota bacterium
TGCGGGGCGGCGTGCTCGATCGCGAAGCGGACGAACTCGCGCTTGATCGTGTAGAACGCCGCGAACACAGCCTCCGTACCGGCCGGTGCGAGCGGCGCGCCGCGGTTCACGATGTAGTGACCCAGTCCGTCGGGCACGCCCAGGGCGGCCAGGTTGTCCTTCGCCCCCTGGTCCCAGAAGATCCATCCGAGCAGCCGGTGCGACGCGAACGAGGCGCGCCGCGTGAGGTCCATCCAGTCGGTCACGGTGCCGACGGTAGCGGCACGGGTTGCGCGGTCTACGAATGGAACGAGTTCGCTCCCTGCAGCAACAAGTCGAACTGGGCGTGCACGCTGTCCGCAACGGGGTGTTCACTGTCGTGGAACCGGTTCAGGTATGTGACGGACACCAGTCCGTCCTCGACTGTGCCTCCGTCGGTGGTGGAGTCCAACTTCAATTCTTCGCCCCATGCCATGCGCACATAGAACGAGTTGGCGTGCCCCTCCTTCGGTTCCATCGTGGCAGTCGACATCGCACGCGGGATGGCCATGCCGACGTCAGTTCGGCGCCATCCGGCAATTCGCTCGACGGGGAGATTGGGGACGTTCACGTTGATCGCAGCCGGTTCGGTGACGCCTGATTCGATCCATCCCCTCACGGCAACCTGGGCGACGATGGCGGCCGAGTCCCACTGCTGGTCCTTGATTGCGTCATCCCAACCTTGACCCTCCACGCCGAAACCGGAGACAGCCTGGCTGATGGCGATGCCGGTGACGCCCCCATTGCGGGCGGTGATTGCGGCACCGACCGTGCCCGAGTGGTACACGCTGCGCCCCACGTTCGCGCCGGGATTGATGCCGGAGACGACGAGGTCGAATGGCGCGCCGAAGAGCCCGAGCCGGGCAAAGAAGACGCACAGGGCCGGTGGACCGCTGACGGCCCACACCTCGCTCATTCCGTCGATGCTGCGGCGGTGCACCTCCGGCTGCATCAGATGAATTGCCCCGATTGCGGCGCTGGCACCCGAGTACTCCTGGTCGGGGGCGGCAACCACCACCTCGCCGAACTGCCGCATCGCCCGGGCCAGCACGTGCAGTCCGATTGAGTCGATTCCGTCGTCGTTTGTCACCAGGATGCGCATAGAGATGGTCTAGCCGTTTCCGGTGACGGTTCCGCAGACTGGTGATGAACGCAGGGTTATGCGCCGGCGGAGAGACGGCGTCGACGGCGCCTGGTGGCCGGCAGTGTGAGAGCCCCGAGACCCGCAAGTGCGATCGGCAGGACAATCAGCCACGCGGTGATGTTCGCGACCTTCTTCCAGTCGCCGACGAGCACCCCGACA
>RFZO01000350.1 GCA_009920715.1 Actinomycetota bacterium
GGTTATTAATATTTGGTGCTAGATTAAATGCATTCGCGAGAGCAGGATCACTAGCGATTGTAACCTTTTCTTCTTCTGAGAATGTTGAGTTACTTAAATCATCAGATTGTTTTTGTTCTGTTGTAGCAAGTATCTGCTGAACAAATTCTAGATCTTTATCTTTAATCTCGCCAGTTTCTGGTTTGATTTCAAGTTGCATAATTTCAGCAAATGTATCTGCTTGCTCTGTGGTTGTAGAACTTTCATTTGTTGCCATGAGAATCATACTATTATTTTCTTCAATTACATTTCCAGCGTCATTTGTTGCTGATGAAAACTCTACTTCTATAGAAATTTCGGCAGCAACTGTATCTGTTCTAACTTCAGTAACATCAGCAGATGTAAACGATGTTTCTGCAGAAACTGATGCGATTGATTCAGCTTGCGCAACAGAGTCACTTGCAGAAGATGCACTGTCAGCAAGTATAGTTGCAAGAGCAGCAGCACCTATTTGACGCCCTGTTTCTAAAATATCTGTTCCATCAGTTGATGAACTTGATGAATCTTGTTTTGATTCTTCAGCATTTAATGGACCTGATGATGTATCCTGAGCAACTACTGTTGACTCTGAACTTGAAATTGTTGAAGTAGTTTTTGTTGATGAACTATCAGTTACTGATGTTGTTGATCCACCAGCATTTGATGCAGCAGATGTTGCTTCCGATGCAATAGCAAGTGCTCCTTCTAGAGTATTTTTTGAAATAGCATCAGCCAAAATTGCTGCCTTTTCTTCATCAGTCAACTCACGATAAGCAGCAGTTACTTGTTCAGCAGGAGAAACTGTCTCTGTTACTACATTCTCAGCCACGACAACCTTTTCTTCTTCTTCGTCAGCCTCTTCTTCCTGCAACATTTTTTCTAAATTGGTTTCTTCAGCTGGCGTTTCATCAGCAACTAAAATTTCTTCTTCATCTTCAACAACTTCTGTGCCGTCATCAGAACCATCGTCGGTGCCATCATCTGCTCCAGTTTCTATAGCAGGATCTTCTTCTAGCGATGCTAAAACTTGTTGTGGATCAGAATAGTCAACAGTGCCATCATCAATACCTAATGTATCAATGACGCAGGTGGGATCAAATGGAGATAATACACAATCTACTGTTGGTGGCTGTTCTTGGAAACTATAATATGTTCCAGAGGTTGGATTTCCCTCAGTGTATAGAAAAAGATAATCTGGATCTGGCTGCGTGATACTACTAATTCTCAATGCTTCACCACCTGTTGATACTGCAGTCCAACCAACAAGATCTTCACCCTTTATAGCAAGCTGACTAAACAATA
>RFZO01000036.1 GCA_009920715.1 Actinomycetota bacterium
CAGGCCTAGCCGAGGAGGCGCCTCGACTCCTCCTCGAGGCACTGGCGCAGCATGTCGCGCCCCTTGTCCGAAAGATAGAGGACACGTTCGCTACCGTCGCCGCGTGGGCCTGCCGACCCGAGGACCGCGACCGCGTCGAGTCCTGGGTGCGCGACCGCCGCGACCTCGTCCGCGTCACCGTGACCGACGGGATTCGCGTCCCCCGTGGGTGTGCCCACTTCAGCCTGTACGTCGTTCACGAGGCACATCCCGCGATGGGGATGCCTACCTGAACACAACCCCGACGAACCGTTCGACGGCGGCACGCCCCGCATCCGACTCCAACCACGCGGCGACGTCGGGTTTCATCGGACCCGCCTGCTCGTCGTACGGGTCGGCGTCCGACTGCCACGTCAGCACCCCCGACCCGCCGGGCACGACGAACCCCACGCCCAGCTCGTCCAGCACCTCGGCGAGCCGAAGTCCGACCTCGCGCGACCGCCAGTTGAATCCACCGACGATGACCCCGACCCGTCGACCGGTCAGCGGTTCATCCTCCCCCCAGGTCGTCGCCCGACCCGTCAGGGTGTTCATCCGCTCGACCACCCGCTGCATGACGGCGGTGTGGTTGCCCCACCGGACGGCCGTCGTGAACAGGACCACATCGCACCACCCGAGTCCTTCGTAGATGGCGGGCATCTCGTCCACCCCGCCGTACTTGTCGGGGTCCTCGACCGAGTTGTGGTGCGCCCAGCACCGGTACGGTCCCGCCTCCGGGTCGCCGCAGTTCCGTTCGCCGCCCGCGTAGCAGGACTGGTTCTCGACGACGTGCAGCGACGCCGCGTCGACCCACCGTACCTCGGCGTCCGGGTGGTCGGCGATGGCCCGCTCCAGGACGGCCTGCCTGCGTCATCGCCGCCGACGTGGACTCGTCGGGGTCGTGAGTCGATGTGTGAAGGGCGAGGACTTTCATTCGGACACCCCTCCGATGGCGATGACGGTGCCCGACGACGGGAACCGCAAGGCGAGCTTCTTCCACACGCGCAGGGCGTCATCGGACGTTAGTCCGAACACGCCGTTCTCGTTCCTCAGGCAGTGGTGCGCCTCGAGGTACACGGGCAACGGTCCCTTCGACCGCAGGATCTCGACCGCACGCAGGTACAGGGCCATCCCCGTCCCCTTCCCACGGTACTCGGGCCACAGGGTCGACTTCGGGACGGCCCACACGTCCCCGTCCCCGTACTCGGCCACGAGGGTCCGCAGGTCCTCCTCACACCCCACGAACGTCGGGGCGGTGGTGTGGTCGACCTTCCCCAACTGGATGCCCCCGACGTGGACGCCCCGGTCCATGACCCGAATCTCGATGACCCTGGACGTCATCATCCCCTCCTCCAGGGTCGGTCGGGGGATGCGTAGGTCGGCGTACAGGTCCCCCCACGCCCGTTCCCGCTCCGCCTTCGCGGCGAGCAGGGCGTCCAGCTTCTTCCAGTCGGACTTCGGACGCGGTCGGGTGACGATCTCGAGTTCGTCGGCCCACTTTTCGTACTTGTATTGGTCCGCGATGACCTCCCGCAGGCGCGGGAGGTCACGCTCCGACGTGTTGCCCTTCCCCTTGGTCTTGCCACGGACGACGATGCGGTACTCGAGGGGCTCCGCCTCCAGCGACCTGCGAAGTTCGCCGATGGTGTCGTTGAAGGCCCACTTCTCCATGTACTCGACGAACTCGGGCAGGGTCCACGCCCTTGCGCGTTTCATCAGGGCGGCCACCTGGGACGGCTCGCGTCGGACGTCCAGGTTCAGGTCATCGTCGTCGTTCACCCGCATCGTGTAGAGGTGGGTGTCCAGCACGTGCTGGGCATCCCTGACGGCGTACGGGTCGTGCTTGGCGGCCAGGTATCGGGATGCGACCCTGGTTACGGCGTCCTGCATGGTCTGGACCTACCTCATCATGCCCTGGTCCTACCTATGCCCCGATAACCGCACCGTCTCCGACGGTGCTTCCGACTACAGCGCCGCGACCTGGGCGGCGAGGGGGATTGCCTCGGCCTTCACTTCGGCGGTGAGTATGCGGATGTGGGCGATGAGCCGGTTCAGTGCCGCCGTATCGTGAGCCTTGAAGTCGTCCCATTCCGGTGCGTGACGCCCCGTCGCCCATCCGCGCAACGGTTCGGTCAGACGCGACATGCTCGCACGGTCGATCTTCCCGGCATGGTCGGACACCCAGAACCACCCCTCTGGCCGCAGGATGGACCCACCCAGCAGGTGCGACAGACCGAACTGGACTTCGACCCCCGCGTACAGGTCGTTCTTGAGTTCGAGCGTCCCGACAAGGCTGCGTTGCATCCCCGCCCCCCCAAGCTGCGGGGACCTGACGAAGAACCCGAGGGCCTTCAGTTCGTCAGACAGGGCGGACGCGACCTTGCTGAGGGGGGATTGCGTGGCAAGCAGGTCCGGGAGCTTCAGGTATCCGAAAAGCAGTAGATCCTGCGTGGTCGGTGAACGGTCTACCCGTCCGAACCTCTCCGCAGGGAGGGCTTCGATCTCGCGCTTGAATGTGGCGGCGTCCGCATCCGGGAACCGGCTGAGAATGTACTGGAGCACCTTCGCCGATTTGGAGGCCTCGGTGGCGCGGATGCTGAACTCATTTCTCAGGATACGGGCGATGTCATCCACGTCGAGGGCAGCGACCCTGGTGCTCGCCTGCGACAGCCCCGCCAGGATGGCACGCCGTTCGGTCGAACCGACGGGCATGGTGGAGGCGATACGGATGAGTGCCGAACGGTCGGCAGCGGTCAGGGTGCGGGACATCGGGGTTCTCCTACATGGGGTTCGGGGTCACGTCACCTCGGATTATAGGTACACAACCTATGACCGACCTCGGACCACAACGGGCCTATTTGTTCGGGCGTGCGGGCACGGGTCAGCACCTTGACCAACGGGCCGTCCACCCGCACATCGACCAGTCCGGGGATGGCGAGGAACGACCAGTCGCGTCGGATGTCGGGTACGAACCCCATGCACCCGACACCGTTGTTGGCGACCACCTGTCGGTGCGTCGCCCGAAGGTCGGGACCCACCCACCATGGGATGTGGGGTCGGACGCGGTCGCCCGTCTCGGTGTCCTCGAACTCGAGTGTGCCCTCGCGGATGCGGGCGGCGTCCGAAGTGACCCGGCGCAGGGCTTCCTCCACGTCGTCGTCGTCCGAGGTCCCGACGAAGTGACCCTCGCAGGACGGCGTGGTACGCCACCCGCGTTCCAGGCACCACATGACGAGGGGTCGAACCGCGTCGTCGAGCTCCTCCTCGTCGACCTCGGTCGATCCGACGGGTTCGGACGGGTCACGCCGTGTCCAATAGAACCACGGGCGACCCTCGCGCACGGGAGTCCACCACCGCAGGAGGTGGGCGTATTCCATCGGCACGAAGGACGACCCGAGTCTCATCAGCAGGACGTCGTCGGGGTGCCCGTGCCGGGCACCGGATAGATGGCGGGTTCCGCGTCGCCGGCGGGGTACTCGCGGACGCGGGCCACGACCATCGGACGGCCCTCGATGCGGTAGCGGTCGGCGGCGGCGAAGCCCTCCCCGTACCCGGTCGGCGAGATGATCCCGCCGAGGTCAATGCCCTCCATCTGCGTGTGTCCGTCCCCGAGGATGCCGTAGGTCACGACCACCATCTGCACCTCGTCGCCGGGCGACGTCTTCGACGGGGTCGAGAACGCCTCCTCGGGCATGTTGCGGACGAGCATCGCCTTGCAGGCGAGGACGCCGCCCTTCAGCACGGGTTCGAGGCTCGACGGGAACGAACCCGCCGTCCACGACAGGGGGCCTCCTGGGGTCGGCTCGGACACCACGAACGCCGACCCGCCGCCGCGGTACAGGCGGAACCGCTTGGAGCCCGTCGGCGTCGCGTCCGTGTACGCGGTGTAGGTGAGGATGCCGCCGTCGGACAGCGCGACCCACTGGCCGGGACCGCCGAGGAACGGGGTGTACTCCCGCGCCTCACCCGCGAGCGGGATGACCGTCTGGGCTGCCTGGATGACCCCGGACGGGGACGTCGCCAGGGCGGACGCCGTGTCGCCGAGCGGGTTCTCGCACAGGAAGTCGGAGTCCTGGAGGAGGATGCCGAGCGGCAGGCGGTCTGTGAACCCCGTCATGTTGATGAGGCTCGAGCCGTCGCCCGCGTTCACGGGGATGTCGACGCCGCCCACGAGGTTCGCGGAGGTCGCGCTGCCGAACCGACCCGACAGGACCGGCGACCCGTCGGGACGGGCGAATACGATGCCGGTCGTGCCGCCCGGCACCGCCGGGTTGGTCGAGATGCGGATCTGGTTGCCGTCCGCGCCGGGGATGACCGCCGTGATGAACACCTCGATGCCCGAGAAGGTGATGGCCAAAAGGATGCTCGGGGGGTACAGCGCCAACGTCATGGCCGCCGCGATGTTCGTCGCCGTGTCCGCCGCCGTCGCGCCGATGGCGAACTCGGTCCCGGCGGTCAGCGTCACGGTGCTGAACCCTGGGCCGGACACGGTGACGGTGTTGCCCACCACGACCTTCGTGTTGTCGCCCACGACCAGGCGCAGCGTTGCCGCGCGTCCGACGGCGGGTTGGCCGTCCGTGAAGGTGCGGGGCACGACCCGCCACTCGGGGGAGGTTGCGGCCTCGGGGCACCGCTTGGCAGCATTGGGGTCGTTCTCCGTGTGCCCGCAGTCCGTCACCGTTCCGGGGTACAGGAGGCCGCCCATCTTCCCCGTCCCGAGGGTCGTGTAGAAGTCGACCGCCGCGAGCACCTGCAGCGACCGACGGTTCGGCGTCTGCGGGATGCGGGTGCCGTCCGGCTCGAACTGCTGGATGGGCGTGCGGAGGAGGTACTGGTCGGACACCGGCACCTGGCCGTACCGCGCCTGGTAGTCGGTCACCACGCGGGTGTCCCCCGCGCGGGTCATGTACGGGTCGCCCTGGTACGGGGTGCGGGTGTACCCGACGAAGAACTCGTCGTTCGACGCCGCCGGCACCGGGATCGTCATCGACACCGGCGACAGTGACCCCATCGTCGGCCCCACACCGGAACCGTTGTTGCGTCGGGACAGGACGATGTTGTTCTTGTTGATGAACCCGCGTGCGAACCCGAAGCACGCGAACACCACCACGTACTCGAGGTCGTCGAACACCTCGCCCGCCACGTACGTCGGGGACAGGGTGATGTCGATGGCCTCGGACGGGATGATGTAGGTGTGGTCGTCCGCGTCCCCCGTGATGTCCTGCGCCCCACCCTGGAGGATGAACAGCGTCTGCTTCGTCGCGTCCGTCCGCAGTAGGTTGGTCGCGGGGTTCGTGGCGACGGTGATGCGGTCGGCGTCGAATGTCGCCCCGCCCTTCGCCACGAAGTCGCGGCGGTCGTACACGCCGAACACGCGGGCGGTGCCGAGGTACGGCGGGAGCTGGATGCCGCGCATCCCGCGCCCGAGGTCGGTGGACACCACCTGGTCGGAGTAGAACAGGCGACCCTGGTACGCCGACAGACCCGTCGTAGCGACGGTGCCGTACCCACAGTAGTTGACGCCGCTGGACGCCCCCGTCTGCAGGTACATCATCTCGATGCCACCGACACCGCCGGCGTCCTGACCGCCGACGACGTTCGTCACCGCCGCCGCAGCCGTCGTCGTGTCGGTGAACAGGTGGTTGATGCCCGCCAGGAAGGTCGCATTGGACCCGACGCGGTACGGGATGTCCTGACGGCCGAACCGGGGCATGAACTCGGCGGGGACGACGAACCCATCCTTGAGGGTCGCCCCGAAGATGCCCGCCGCGTCCTTCGGGGTGCCCGCCGGGGGTCCGCTGGCCGACGCCGGGTATGTGCTCGTGCCGAGCAGTACATCGGGGGTGACGAACGTGAACCCGTACAGGGTCATGTCCACCGTGCGGAACGGGCGGAGCACCACCGTCTTCGACCCAGGGTCGATGAACACCTCGGACTCGCGGGTCTGCTCGGAGAACACCGCAACCTCACCGCCGTAGGACGGCGCGTCGGGGGCCGACAGGCCCAGGCTCGGCAGGCGGTTCCATGTGCCGACGTGGGCGTAGTCGAACCGCGTCTGCGAGGTCGGCAGGCCGACCTGACCGGCGAACGTGGCGTCGAGTGCGGCGCGGGACTGACGCAGGTACTCGGTGCCGATGCTGACCCCCGCCACATCCCACACGCGGTCGGGGACACGGGGCATCGCGCCGCGTCCGGGGTGGTACTGGAGCGTCGTGTTGATGACGAGCTCGGAAGTGGCCTCGGGTGCGGTGATGATGCCGTTCCACTTCGACGCGTACGCCGACGCACCCTCGATGTCCGTGATGACGATGGCCAGGCTGGCGGGGCCGCCGAGCGACCCGCCCGACCCGTCCGTCGCGTCCGTGTACTGCGAGCGGAGCTCGGCGTTCGTCGGGGCCGACGTCGTTGTGAACGTGGACACGCCCTCGACGATGAACTCGACACGCACGCGGTCGGACGCCGCGGCCGGGTTCGAGGTGTACCCCGCCGTTCCGTCCCCCGCGCCGATGACGCGTACGACGCCGTTGTTGGTCGGGGTCGTCGTGTCCCCGTACAGGACGAGGTACACCTCGGACGCGGTTCCGTCGCGGTTCGACCCGCCACGGGTCAGCAGGTCGTACAGGGTGCGACGACCCTGCAGGACGCTGTTCGTGATGCCGTCGGGGCTGGATGATGTGACGTCCGTGCCGTTCCACCAACCGCCCGGCGCGTCGAAGTTGAGGCCGGGGAGCTGGACCTCGTACCCGCCCGCAACGCTGTAGAGCACGGGGGCCGACACGTCGGAGGCAGCGTTCAGGATGCCGCCCATGACGAGGAACGGACGCTCGAAGTTCGACTCGGGGGTCGGGTACATCGGGCCTGCGGTCGGCGAACCGCCGGGGGGCGCGGCCTCAAACCCGTCGTGGCCCAGCCACCGCATGGTCACGGGGGTGCGGCGGCCCACCGTCGCCTCGTCCCCGTACTTCCACATCTCGAACGGTGCGACGAACCGAACGGCATCCGCCCCGTCGTAGAACGACGCACGGGCACCCTCGGTGCCGTCGGTGCCGCCGATGTTCAGGAACAACACCGTGCCGTTCGAGTACCCCGCGTCAGGGAAGAACCCACTCGGTAGGAACGGGGCGGCGGGATCCCAGTCGACGCCCGTGTCGAGTGCGGTGTCCGCGCCGCTCGCCGTGACGTCGTGGCAGACCACGGTCACGTCGGACTGGACCGTCGCCGCATCTGAGAACACCGTGCGGATGCCGTCGGGGCCGTCCACCTGCTGAGACGAGATGGGCGCGGGGCCGACCGCCGACAGGTATCCGACGTCGATGACCTGCACGCCCTGGGTGTCGCCCGTCGCCGACTCCTTGTACGAGGTGCGGAGGTTGTTCAGCACCAGGTTCGACAGGTTGTGGACGAGGAGGCGGGTGTAGTCCCAGTCCCCGAACGTCACGCCGTGACGCAGGTCGAGGATGTCGCCGGGGGCGACCTGGTCGGCGAACAGGCCGTCGGGGCGGACGTTGTAGAAGCGGAAGGCGTCGCCCGACGCATGGGGTACGGCCATCGTGCCGCCGCGACCACGGCCCGTCACGGTGATGGACGCCGCCCCCACGGTGACGATGGGGCCGACGATCTCACCCCCGACGAGGGCGTACACGCCTGCCGCAATCTGCGCGGGGGTCAGCGTGTCGAACCCGGAGCCGGTCAGGTTGGACAGGGGGATGATCAGTGCCGTCTCGTCGATGTCGGCGGACAGCGCAGGGGCGGACAGCACGCGGGCACCGTCGCGGGGGTTCACGAACGACGCGGCGACCGCGTTGCGGTCGAATGAACCGTTCTGGTTCGCCGCGCCGGCGGGTTCCACCGTCGCGTACCCGGAGGCGTTGCGGCGGAACACGGCGCACAAGGGCACCGCGTAGGTGTACCCGTCGACCGTCCCGATGCTGCCGTTCGGATCGCCGTTGCCCGCACGCCACAGGCTGGGGTCACCCAGTGCCTCGCGCATGTTGACGAACGGGAACCCCGCGACCGGGTTGACCGCCGTGCCCTGCCCGAGGACGTTCGGGTCGCCGAGGCCGTCGGGGTACACGTCCAGGGCGATGCTCGCCCCCGACGACGCCCCCGACCCGTACACGCGGATGCGGTACTGGACCTGCACACGCTCGGTCGTCTCGAACCCGATGGCGGGGTCCTGGATGTCGTCGGGCACGTTCGTCCCGCCGTACTCCACGTTCCCGTACCGCCACACCGTGGTCGACGACGGCTTGTTCACCGTCGATGGGTTCGGGGCGACGCGGGCCAGCCATGCCTCGAGGAACACGAGGTCGATGCGGCTGTCGGACGCCGGCGGGGGGCTCAGTCGCACCAGGTTCGCCGCTCCCGTCATGCCGGTGCCCGCCACGGGGATGACCCACCCGTTCACCACCGCCGTCAGGACGGGGGACGCCTCGTCGGCGGCGGGGATCCCGAGGCGGAACTGGTTGGAGAACTGCGGGTCGGTGACGTAGTCGCCCGTCGCCCGCGTCGGGTCCAGCAGGATGCCCGAGTGTACCTGGGACCGCACGACCTCCCGAAGGGCCTCGACGTCCACCTGCGACATCAGGTTCAGTTCGGAGTCGAGGGGCGGCTTCCCGCGTTGCCAGATGACCGTCTGGAACTGACGGTCGATGGCGGACAGGGTGCGGGAGACTCCAGGACCGAATGACTCGGGCATTATCTACCTCGTGGGGGGGCGGGTCTTGTCTCGACCCTACCGCCCCGGCCCGTATAGGGGGGCTACCCGCGAGGTCAGAACAGGAACCCGAACCCGGACAGGCGACGGTCCTGACTTCCCGTGTTCACGAAGGCGAGCCGAACCAGCGTGCCGAGGTTGACGAGGTCCGTCGGGGTCATGTACCCCGTGCTGTACCACGTCACCCCGTCGTCGTTCGAGGCGTACACGTCGAACCCGGCGGGCTCGGGGTTCTGTGGGAGTAGGGACACCTGGCACGGTTCGTTCTGACCCGCCGTCGCCCCGAAGGAGGACGTCACGTCCTGCGTGCGGGCCAGACCCTCGAGCTTCCACCACACCAGTACCTCGTCGATGCCACCGGGGACGATGGCCGCCACGTTGATGGTGTCCGTCACCAGGACGCCAGGGGCCAAGGTCACGGGGTTGCGGCGGAGGATGCGGGTGCGGTTCGGCGACTGGCCGACCGGGAGGGGTCCGAGCGCCCGACCGACGGCGGCACGGGTGACGTTCGGCCCGAACGACGCCGTCAGGTCCAGGGACGCCACGTCCGCCGGGGTGAGCAGCGGGTTGAACAGCGCGTGCCCGTACATCGGGAACTGGGTCAGCATGTTGGCGAAGGCGCGGGAGGTGACGTCGCCGCCGTCCACGGGGACGACGTACGCAGACCCGTCCACCGTCACCGGGGCGATGTCGGGGATGGCGGGCACGAACTTCCCGTTGGTCTTGACCCCGCCGTTGCCGCGGTCGGTGACCTGGACGATCTGCCCTGTCGTGAGGTCGGTGAGGATGTCCATGCGTCAGCTCCCGTCGTCGATGTTGAAAGTGCGGAACTGTCCTGCCCCCGCGCCCGGAGGGGGCAGGACGCTCGTCCACCCCGCCCCGCCACCGTTCTCGAACTGCCACCAGGTCTTGCTAACGGTGCTGTTGTCGCCGATGTTCCCCATGAAGGTGCAGTTGCTCGGGTACGTGGGTCCGCCGGTAGCGGCGTACTGGATGCCGTTGATGGAACGGCGGAAGACGTTGCCCGTGAACACGAAGTTCCGACCGCCCGTCGCGCCCGTCTGCATGTCCAACGCCGTCGTACCCGCAAGCAACACGCCGCTGTAGTAGTACGACACGCAGTTGTTCGAGAACGTGAGGACGTTGATGTAGTTGGACAGCAGTTGCAGGGACCATCCGGTGGAGTTCGGCTGCGCGGTGTGGCAGTTGTTCCCGTTCAGGACCAGGTTCCGCGTGTTATTTGACCCGTCGGTGCCCGTGTAGACCTCGAACGCATGGTACCCGACCACATTGTCGACATTCCATTCGGACACCGAGTTCAGGCTCATCGACACGTTCACGGTGTCCCCGATGTTCGACCCTACCGACGATTTGAACATCAGGCCCGTGTTGACCTGGGTCAGTTTGTTTCCGTCCATGGACACGGATTCCGACGATCCGAAGAACACGTCGATACCCCGCTTGGTGGACCGCAGCGTGTTCCGGGAGACGGAGACGCTACGGGCGTTCGCCGTAACGATGAAGGCGAACGGTGGGGGGGTGACCTTACCGATGCGGATGCCGCAGTCGGCGGCGAGCGAACCCCCCGCCGACAGGTTCCCGTTGACGTTGTTGTCGTCGATGGTGCAGTTGTGGAACGTGTGACTCACCGTGTCGGTGTCGTGGAACAGGTAGATGAGGGCCGTCACCGTGCTGTTGTTGCGGGCCTGGATCGAGTTCCGCGAGACGGAGTAGTCAACCACGTCGGCGGTGCCGACGCCGGGGGGGTTGAACTTGTGCTGGATGCCCTCGTTCACGTTGTTGATGTCGTTGTCGTCGATGCGGACGGAGCGCGTGTCGGCGGAATACACCCGGATGCCGTTCGTCACGCTACGGATGCGGTTCCGGCACACCTGGGTGTTGCGGATGGCCACCTCGCCCGTGGCCCCCGCCATCACCTCGATGGCGGTGCCGGCCGCGATGGGCGTGGGGCCGACCTGCGTGTACCGTGCCGTGTTGTTGGACACCGACACGTCCAACAGCTCGTCGCTATCGGTGGACTGGACGTGGATGAAGTACGACTGGGTGTCCGTGGACGTGCCCACCTGGTTCCCGTCCACGATGAGGCTCGAGACCGTGCCACCGCTGTCCGTACCAAACACCTCGATGCCCGTGATCGTGTGCGCCGAGGTCTGGTTCCCAACCACGGTCAGGTTGATGCAGGACGCGAATGTGACGCCGATGTTGGTATCGTAGTCGCGGACGAAGTTCCGTTCGATGAACGAGTTGTTCAGCGCGACACCGGAAATTGGGGTCTGGACGTAGATGCCGTACCCAGGGGTGGTGTTCCCGAAGACGGTGTTGTCGGACACGCGGACGGCATTCGAGTTCTGGCCGAATAGAGCACTGATGCCAGAACTGTCCGCGCCACTCACGTCGTTGCCCGAAACATGGTTCCCGCACACCGAGAACCCGTCCGCACCGGAGTCCAGTGACAGGGAGAAGGCCGGCGATCCGACATTGATCCCCGTCACGCGGTTGCGGTCGATGGACGAACGGAACACGGGGGCGTCTGCCCACAGACGGACGCCAATCGTGTTCCCCAGCCCGTTGTCGATGCGATTCAGGTCGTTGTCGCACACGATCAGGTTCGTCACCTCGGACGCGGTCCGCAGGTCCAGGGCGATGAGTGCGGGGGTGGTCGCCCCCGCCGGGACGATGACCCCCCGCGACATGTTCCGGCAGATGAACACGTCCTGGATGACGCCGGGGGACGGAGACAGGTCCATACTGACGATGTTCCCGTACGACGCAGACACGGGGCCGACATTGAACTGGTTGCCCGACACGTCGATGCCCTGGCACGACCCCACGGTGAGGTCGATGCCGCCGTGCGTCGTGTTGGAGTGGCCGAACCCTGCCGCCCGGTTGCCCCGGACCGCCAGGTTGCGGACGGACGCATCCGCGCCGAACAGGATGACGGATGCGCGGGCCAGCGCCACATCCGTGGCGACGTCCTCGAAGTTGTTGTCGGAGATGTCGGTGTCGATGACGGGGTCCGTCGGACCGTTCACATCCACGTAGACCCCCGCACACCCCATTCCACGGAACGAGTTGCGCCGCACGACCAGGTTCTGCACCGCAGGGGTCGGACCGGTGGACGACCCTGTCACAACCAGGGCGAACCCGCCGCCGCCGGCGAGGGTGCCGCCGAAGAATGAGTTGTCCTCCACCTTCAGGTCCAACACCTTCTGGTTCGTGAACCCCACGCTGGTGTTCTTGCCGCTGGGCACGGAACGGAACCGGTTGCGGACGAACTGGATGCCGTTGCTGGGGTTGGCCGAAGCCGCCGTCGCCTGGATCCCGAGGGTGAACACGTCGGTCGACTCGACCATGTTCTCGAACACGCTGAGCCGGTTGGTGAACCCGAAGATGACCCCGTTGATGCCTTGGCTGGTCGCCGTGATGATGTTCCGACTGATCTGGAGATCCGACACCGTGGCGTTGCTGGGGGGCAGCGGCCCGCTGACACTGAAACCGATGCCAGTGTCCGTGTTCGAGATCGTGTTGTCCGAAAACCGGATGTTCGACGGGGTCGCGGTGACGCATGTCCACTGGATGGCCTGGATGCCGACGGCTCCCGACATCACGAGGTCGTTCCCGGACACCGACACGTACTCGAACAGGGCCGCACCCGCGGCCCCAGGTGCCAGCGTCCCCGCACTGACCTCGATGCCGAAGCTGCCGGTCTGGGACACCGAGTTGCGGTCGACGGACACGTGGCTCATAAATGCCGTGTTCCCGCAGTTGACCCCGATGCCGACGCCGCCCGCACCCAGCGTGTTGGATACGCTGTTGGATGTGATCTGCGCGCCGTTGACGGTGCCGGGCGGGACGGCACCGACGGGGTCCAGGGCCAACAGACTGATGCCCCCGCCGCCCGTCACCGTGCCGATGGTGTTCCCGTCGATGTGTAGGTCTCTGACCGTGCCGCGACCGCTGGCGGATACCTCGATTCCGGCACCCACCAGGGAGATGGTGTTGCCCGAGATGACGGCCCCGTTCAGGGTCCGTGCGAATGCCGCAGCGTCCGCGCCCACACCCACCCAGATGGCCTTCGTGGGCACACTCCACACGGTGTTGTCCGAGATGCGGAGCCCGGGGGACCCGAAGGCCGCCCCGAGCCCGGACCCGTTGTACCAGATGCCGTAGGAGGTCGATGCGCCCTTCAGGAACAGGTCGCGGACCTGGTTCCCCGACACGGCCGCGCCCTCACAGTCGATCAGGTATACGCCCACGGAGCTCACGAGCGCGGGCGTCGGGTCGACGACCGGCCCGGCGTCGGTCAGGATGCGACCGATGCCGTAGACGTTGTTCGAGCTGATGTTCAGGCCCGCACACCATTCCGCGCCGATGCCCACCGACACCTGGAACGGACCCGCCGGGGGGACCGCCGTGCCGACGGCACAGTGGTGGACCATGTTGCCCGACACCACCGTCTCGGTGACGACCTGGGTCGACAACCCCTGGATGTAGATGCCCGTCTTGGCCCGCCACACCGTGTTCCCCGACACGGTGTTGTACGAGGGGACATCGGTGACCCCACCGAACGCGTGGACGAAGATGCCCGCCGTGGCGGTCGGGTCATTCGGGGCGGACGGGACGTTGCAGTCCACCTGGTTGTCGGTGACGGACGACTCCTGGACGAACCCCGAGACCTGGATGCCGCACACCGTGGCCCCGTACACATTGTTGCCCGTGAGCTTGAGCCCCGTGACCTTGGCGACAGCCGTGCCCGTGGTTCGGATGCCGCGCTGGCCGCCGTTGACGCTGCAGTCGACGAGGTTCCCCGACACGGTGATGTCCGCACTCTCCCCGACGGTGATGCCCGATACGGCCCCCGTCCCAGGGATGACGGTGTTGGCCGCGATGGTGTGTCCCACACCGGATGCGTCGATGCCCGTGTCGAACCCGGTCACGGTACATGACCGCACCGTGCTCGGGCGTTCACTGGCGACGGGGGGACTGCCGACGCGGATGCCGACAGACCCCCCAACGAAGTTGATGGCGACAACATCGACCTGGTCGAGGACCGCACCGTTCGGGGCGGACATGACGATGCCCGTGTTGGTCACGGCCACACGGGAGTTCGTGACGGTGAGGCGGCCGGTCACGTTCGGGAGGTTGATGCCCCCCTGCCACGGGGACGCACCGCTCAGGATGTCGCACCGCGTGGCCGACAGGAACTGCGATGTCCCGACCGAGTCGACGATCGCCGTCGCGCCCACGACGTCGGTCTGGAGGAGGAGGTCGGAGAACGTGACATCGTCACGGCCCCTGGTGTCGATGAGGTACGCACCACTGGTCAGGACCAGCGCGCCGCCGTCCTCGCCCCGGATGTGGAGCCCGTCGGCGGACACCGGCAGGTCGATGGGTCCCGTGTTCACGGGGCCACGGACGACGACCTCCGTGCGGAGGCCGTTCAGCGTGGCGGCGTAGGTCAGGTAGGTCAACGCCGCGTCGAGGGTGACGAAGCACGCCTCACTCTCCTGGTCGACCTGCGGGCCAGCCGCCCGCACCGTGAACGGGAGCTTGCGGTCCAGGTTGCGGACGTACAGGCGCGCGTCCCTGGCGGAGGTGATGGCACCCGCGAGCGTGGAGAACCGCCACAGGAGGACGTTTTCGGGGCCGGAGATGGTCGGCGGGTTCGCCGCTGCGAGTTGAGAGATGTTCCCCGTCGCCGGGTCGATGTAGACCCACACCGACGGCGTGTTGTCCGGCAGGGTGGCCGACTGCCCCGAGTAGGTGCGGAGCGTCGGGAGGAGCGCGGTGGACGGCGTGTCGAACGTCACCACCAGGCCGACCGCCGAGTACCCGAACCCCGTCACGATGCCGTTCTGACGGCCGCCGGACGACGCGCCCCCGATCTCCTGGAGTGCCCCCTCGACCTCGTCCGACAGGTAGTAGCCGCCCGCATCGACGATGCCGATGGTGGCCGCCATGTGCGCGCGGCTCGGGTCCTGGACGTGCGACCGAAGCCCGTCCGTCCCCTGGTCGGGGTTCGACCAGGCGGAGACGTCGACGGTGCCGGGGGACGCTCGGCCGGGGCCGATCTGCGGGCGGGTGAGTCCGGTTGGGTTAGGCATCCGAGGTTCCTCAGCGGGTGACGAAAAGGTTGGTCGTACACGGCGACGTTGGACCGGGTTCCCGTCGTCGGGAACACCACCGCGTTCTGGTCGGACAGCTCGAGGAACTCCCCGAACACGAGGAGCACCACCTCGCCCCGACGGTACAGGGACGTCTCGTCCGTCGGCGTCGCCAGCGCAGCTGTGAAGGCCTTGTGGCGGGTCACGCCGGACAGCGGCTGCGCCGCGACCGACGGGCGATACCCGCCGGGCGTCGCCGCCGCCGCGTAGAATGCGCGGTACTCGACGTCCTTGGACTTGTTGCCGAGCACCAGGGGTTCCGACACGTCCGCCTGCACGAAGGTGTGGAGGCGGAGTAGGCCGGTGTCGGCGGCGAAGTCGGACACCGACACCGCAGCATCGCCCTGGAAGAACCACTCGCCGGGGAAGGTCGCGGTGCCGTCGTCGTTGACGGGCAGGTAGTCCATGGGGTTGGCGTAGGGGAACGGGACGTCCTGCGAACCCTTCCCGACCACCGCCGTCCACGTCTCGCCGAGGACGGCGAGCATACGGAACGACACGGGGTCGGGGATGACCGACATTGCGCCCGGCTGGACGCCCGCCGTCGCGGCGGCCACCGTGCGGTAGTAGAGGCCCACCTGGTACCCGCCGCCCGCCGCCCCGTAGTTGGGGAGCGGGTCCTGCGCGAAGTAGGTGACCGCGCACAGCGTCTGACCGGCACCCGACAGGGGGGAGTCGGAGGGTCCACCGCCCGTCGTCACCGTCACCAGGCGGGACGAGGAGCCATAATCCGTGGCCCCGTTGTCCACGTTGTGCGGCTGCGCTGCCACGCTGTCGGTCACGCCCACGGCGTAGAGCGGCGACCCGTAGACCCGTCGCGGGAACAGGAACGTCGTCGGGCTGCGGGACACGATGGAGTCGGTGATGGGCGTGCCCGCACCGATGCCGGACCCGTCGTTCGCCACGTACTCGACCTTCACCTCACGGTGGCCGGGGCGGAAGTCGGGGGTCCTGAGGCCCTCCCAATCGAGGGGCCGCTGGAGCGGCTGGTTCTCGAGCACCGGACCCGCCAGGTACACGGCGGGGTCGGGGGTCAAGGCGGGCACGTCGGGGGTGTCCGTCGTCCCCACACCGGCAGGGTAGGTCAGTTCGATCTCGAC
>RFZO01000351.1 GCA_009920715.1 Actinomycetota bacterium
GACGACGGCCGGTGCGGCAGGATCCGTGGAGACGCTGGCCACCGACGTGTCGGCCGAGCCGTCGGCGGTGCCGCCTCCCCCTCCGCACGAAGCGAGCACGGGGGCGAGGACGGAGGCGGCGGCGATGAGTGCGAGTGACGTGCGGTTCCTCATGTCAGATCTCCTTGAGTCGCGCGATGCGCTCCTCGATCGGGGGGTGCGTGTTGAACAGACTATGGAACCGCGCCAGGCGACCCGCGTCACCCACCCCGGAGAGGGGCTGCTCTATCCAGAGATGGGCCGTGGCCATCGACGCCGAGTGGGTGACGGTCACGTCGTCACGCAGCTTCTCGAGGGCCGAGATGAGCCCGGGCGGGTAACGGGTCATCTGGCACGCGGACGCGTCGGCCAGGGACTCCCTGCTGCGGCTGACGGCGGCCTGCATCAGCCGGGCGAGCAGCGGGGCGAGGACGAGGAGGGCGAGCCCGACGAAGGCCAGCGGGTTCGAACCGTTGTCGCGGTCGCCCTCGCGGGAGACCCGCCCGCCGTTCCACCACATCAGCCTGATGGTGATGTCGGTGAGGAGCGCCACTGCACCCACCATGGTGACGGCCATCGTGGACACGAGGATGTCGTAGTTGCGGATGTGGGACAGCTCGTGCGCCACGACGCCCTCGAGCTCGACACGGTTCATCGTGTCGAGGAGGCCCGTGGTCACGGCGATGGCCGCGTGCTGGGGGTTGCGCCCCGTGGCGAACGCGTTGGGTGCGGGGTCGTGGATCACGTACACCCCGGGCTTGGGCAACCCGCCCGCGATGCAGAGCCCCTCGACCAGGTTGTGGAGACGGGGGTAGACAGCCGGGTCGGCCGGCTCGGCACGGCTCACTGCGAGCGCGATCTTGTCGGCCTTCCAGTACGACCCGAATGCCATCGCGCCGGCGATGACGAGGGCGATCACCGTGCCCACGGTGCCGTTGCCCACGAGCACGCCCACGGCCATCCCGACGAGCACGAGGAGGAGCACGAAGACGACCATCAGCATGACGGTCCGGCGCTTGTTGGAGGAGATGAGTTCGTGCATGGGAACCCGAGCCTACGAAGGCCCGGGGCTCAGAACTGGACTTTCGGCGGGTTGTCCGCCGCGGGCTCCGCGTCGAAGTAGTCGCGCGGCCCGATCTTGGCGAGACGGGCCACGAACAGGCCCGGGATCTTCTGGATCGCGTTGTTCAGCCCGAGCACCTCGTCGTTGTAGAACTGGCGCGCGTACGCCACCCGGCTCTCGGTGGAGGTGAGCTCCTCCTGCAGGGCCAGG
>RFZO01000352.1 GCA_009920715.1 Actinomycetota bacterium
ATTAAAAAAATTATGAAAAATTATGAGAAAAAAATAATAGATGTAAAAAATCTAAAAAACTTGGTAGACCCTGATTATTTATCAAAAATTAATTTACTTTTTAATAAAGATATTCCAAAAGAGCCGAAAACCCCTGATGAATTATTATTGACAAGATTTGCGACCCTAAAAGAGACTGACATTCAACAATATTTTTATAAAGAGATTCAATACTTAGCCATTGAAGCAGTTAAAAAACATAAATTTAATTACTTAGAAGCCGTTAAAAACGATAATGGTGATGCAGTAGTGTCAAAACTAACACAAAATCAAAGAATGGCTTTCTATACGAGAAAAAAAGCCGAAGGATTTAAAGGGGGCTTTCCTGATTTAACTATATTTTTATACAATGCTTTTATAGCTTTACGGGATACAATGTATCTTGAAATTAAAAAAATAGGTGCGCCAAGTGAAATACACCTATCAGAACAACAATTAGAATGGTTTATAAAACTAAACAATATGGGATTTAGTTGCTATATTACAAATAATCCAATTTTTTTTAGAGATGTTGTTTTAAAAGAAATTAAGAAAAATTTATTTTTAGAGGTTTGATGATTAAAGTTTTATCTTTATTTGACGGAATTTCAGGAGCAAGACAAGCTTTAAAGAATCTAAATATTGATTGTGAATATTATGCGTCAGAAATTGACAAATATGCTATACAAGTAGCTAAAAAGAATCACCCTGATATTACACATATTGGAGATGTGAAAAACCTTATTTGTACTTTTGATAATTGGTTATACCCTAAAGATGCAAATGAGATTTTTGTTAATTTTGATTTATTAATTGGAGGAAGTCCTTGCCAAGATCTTTCAATAGCCAAAAACAATAGAAAAGGGCTTGATGGAGAGAGAAGCGGTTTATTTTATGAGTATGTAAGAATTTTAAAAGAATGCAAGCCAAAATTCTTTATTTTAGAAAATGTTGCGAGTATGAGTAAAGAATCTAAAGAATTAATATCAAAAGAACTTTTTAATATAGAGCCTATTTTGATTAATAGCTCTCTTTTGACGGCACAACAAAGAAAAAGATTATATTGGGTTGGAAAATTACAACAAGATGGTAGTTATAAAAAAATTGAAATATCGCAACCAGAAGATAAAGGAATTTTATTAAAAGATATTTTAGAAGACGGAGATACAGAAAAACTAAAATCATATTGTATAACAGCAACATATTCCAGAGCTTGCCCTAAGGATTATTTTGAGCATGGTCAAAGACAGCTTGTATTTAAAAAGCCTGTCAA
>RFZO01000353.1 GCA_009920715.1 Actinomycetota bacterium
CGGGAGCGCGACCTTCAGCGGGGAAATCCTTGGCGATGCCCCATGATTCAAAGAAGGCTCGGACCCCGCCGGCATGCGTGCGCAACAGGTCGTATCCTTTCTGGAAATACGCGTCGCCACCGAGGGCGGAGATGTCGGAGAGGGATTGCAGCGGGGACTTGAGGACGAAGTACCGTCGGTCGTCATCGTGAACGGCCAACGAGTTGTGGTGGTTGGTGAACATGATGAAGTTCATCACGTTCGGCACCGTCTGCACCGGCTCGTACAACGCACGCACCGAGACGAAGTCGTCCGAGATGGACGGCTTCAACTTGTTCATCACGCGATGGCTGTTGTGCCCCACGTTGTACACCTCGTCCATGACCGTCAGCTGGTAGCCGCTCGCCCATGAATTGTACGTCGCCTCCAGCACGTGCTCCGCGGCCAGTCGCTGCACGTTGCTCTGTCCCAAAGCCACGGTGAGGAAGCCGGCCCACAACCCTTTGCCCGCACCCACCCCGCTCTGCACCAGCGGAGCCCAGCGGATCTTCTTGCCGGGATGCTGCGCCATGTACGCGCCGTAATCGATCATGTGCCTCGACCACGTCGGGCCGAAGAGCCGGTCGGCATGAGCGGTGAAGAACTCGGCGACCTCATCGAGCTGACTGTAGTCGGCGTTTGGATACGTCACACGGTACGTGTTGCAGTAGGGCACACCACCGTGGACGACGAAGCGGTCGGTCGTGGTCGGATCGTAGCGCAGGTTCTCCACCACCTTGATGTTCGCCACGTGCACCAAGTACTGACGCGCCGGCTTGTCGGGTTCGGGCGAACGGTAGATCAGGTCCACCACGTCGGGCCGCATCTTGCGGTTGTCCACGTGACGGTAGAACAGGTTGCTCGCGGTGACGAAGACGATGTTGTTCGACCATGGCGGAGGACCGGACGGGTTCTGCGCCTTGGCTACCTCCTCGATCCGCTCCTTCACCGCCTTGTTGAGCGAGGACACGCTCACTCCCGCGATGCCACGGGCGCGGATGACACGGGCCAGCGTGCCCACCAGCGCCGCCTGTTTCACCGAGCCTACCAGCGGTGCGGCATCGGCGATGCGGTTGGTCCCGTGATCAAGAAGTTCCTCCGTTGATCGCGACGAACTGGCGATCCAATCGGCCAGCTTCCCGTACACGCTCTCACCCGCCAGCGTGTTGTCCCACCCAGCCTCCTCGGCGATACGCAGGACCGAGCGAAGGGTGACGGGTGTCCGGTTGGTTGGGTTAGCCGTGAACGAGTCCCATCTCCGGCGGGTCTTCGA
>RFZO01000354.1 GCA_009920715.1 Actinomycetota bacterium
CGCGGGTCACGCTTCATCAACGCATCGACGATGGTTCCCTTTCCGACCCCGCCGGGACCGGAAATGATGAAGATGCGCGGTACGTGACCAGTGGAGGATCCGGGCGTGGAAACCCGATCGCTCACTTGGCCAAGTGTTCGAGCAGGGCCTTCTTCTGTTGGGCGCCCAGTCCCTGGATCTTGCGGTTGTCGGCGATACCGACTTCCTCCATGATCTTGCGGGCCTTGACCTTGCCCAGTCCCGGGAGGCTCTCGAGCATCGAGACGACCTTGAGCTTGCCCACGTTGGGATCACTGGAAGCCAGCGCGTCGGCCACCGTCAGGGTGCCTTGCTTGAGCTTGACCTTGATTTCGGCACGGGCGGCCCGAGCCTCGGCGGCCTTGGCGAGCGCCGCGGCGCGCTGAGGTGTAGCCATGGGCGAACCATACACACGGGGTCACACGCTGGGGTGGATACCTGCTGGTTCAGCGGTGCGCCAACCCGCGTAGGGAGCCGATGGAACGATGACCATGGGTCCGCAACCAGGCCTCCAGATCGCGGGCCACCTGAAACGGGGCGGCCGGGTCGGCGAACGTGGCCGTGCCCACCTGCACCGCGTCAGCCCCGGCCATGATCAGCTCGGCCGCGCTCCAACCGTCGGCGACCCCGCCCACGCCCACGATGGGCAGGTCGGGATGCGCGGCGCGGACGTCGTGGACCGCGCGCACCGCGACCGGATGAATGGCCCGGCCGGACAGGCCGCCTCCCCCGTTGCCCAGCGCCGGTCGGCCGGTCTCGGGGTCGAGTGCCATTGCGAGAACGGTGTTGATGAGCGTGACCGCGTCGGCCCCGGCGTCACGCACTCGCCCGGCGATGGCCACCAAACGATCGGTGTTGGGACTGAGCTTGGCCCACACCGGCAACGACACCTCCTCGACCACCGACGCGATGACCGCGGCCGACAGATCGGCGTCGTGCGCGAAAATGCCGTGCCCATTCATGTTGGGGCAACTGAGGTTCACCTCGACGGCCACGATCGGATGCGGGCCGTCGCCCAAACCGTTCGCCAACGCACGAGCGACGTCTCGGTATTCATCGAGACTGCGACCCCAGACGCTGACCACCACGTCGGCTCCGCGAGCCGCCAGACGCGGCAGATCGTCGCGCAACCAGGCGTCCATTCCGGGGCCTTGCAGACCGACGGCATTCAACATCCCTTGGGCGACCGGATGCACGCGGGGCGCGGGGTTTCCCGCCCACGGCATGATCGACAACGACTTCACCACCACCGCACCCAACGTGTCGAGTGCT
>RFZO01000355.1 GCA_009920715.1 Actinomycetota bacterium
CTCGCCGACCTGCGCACAGGCTGGTCCGAGTTCGTGTCCCGCCGGTGGATGGTCATCACCGTCGTCTGCCTGTCATTGTTCTTCCTCTCGTTCGAGGCGTTCCTCGCTGTCATCGCACCGGTGCAGATGAAGGAGGCGCTTGGCGGCGCATCCGACATGGCGGTGATGATGGCGGGCTGGGGCACCGGAGGGCTGCTCGGGATGATCCTGGCGATCCGCCTGCGGCCGTCGCGTCCGATGCTCGCGGCATGGGCGGTGATGCCCGCGCACGCCGTTTGGATGCTGGGCGTCGCGGTGCCGCTCGGTGTGCCGCTTCTCTTCGTGTTGGCGGTGGTGTCGGGTGCGTGCATCGATCTCACCTTCACTTTCTGGGGCACGGTGCTGCAGACGCACGTGCCCGGGGATGTCGTCTCGCGGGTCGGCAGCTTCGACGCACTGGGTGTCGCATTGTTGGGCCCCGTCGGTCTGCTGGTGGCCGGCCCGTTGACCGACTCGTTCGGCGCGTCCAGCACGGGCGTGATGGCTGCTGCACTTGCGGGTCAATCGAGAGCGAGACTCGCCTTCAGTGCGTCGTTCACGAGGGACATCGTCTCCTCTGACAACGTGCTGGTGACACCGAGCCGCTGGTTCATGCGTGTGTCGATGTCGATCGTGCGTATCTGTCCGCACTCCACCACGGAGTCCTTGCCGCCCGGGCCGAGTTCGCTGGCCGGCACGAGCACTTGTTGTGAGTATCCCTTGTAGGCCCGGGAATCGGTGATGGTGCACACGATGGTGCTGACCCCTGCGCGGTTGCCACCGTTGTTCTGCACGACAACGCAGGGGCGGAAGCCCTGCTTCTCCGTACCCACCGCATCGAGCGTGAAGTCGACCCAGATCACGTCGCCCCTGTGGACCTGCGTCGTCACGTTGTCCTCATCCGTGGTCGACCGTGGGTGATCCCGTCACCACTGCGTGCGGGTCACTCGCCGGCTGTGCCGGCGAACGGTGAGTCGGCCGCTGCGGCGCGGTCACCGTTCTCGAGTGCGTCGAGCACGTGGATGGCGATGTCGGCGACCTTCACCTGGTCCTCCTCGGCACCCGCGGCCTTCACACCGTCGTCCATCATGATGTAGCAGAACGGGCACGCGGTGGCCACGCGCGACGCTCCGGTGCTGAGGGCCTCCTGCGCGCGCTCGTCGTTCACCTTCACGCCGATCGACTCCTCCATCCACATGCGTGCACCGCCGGCGCCGCAGCACATTCCCTTGGTGCCGTTGCGCGGCATCTCCACGATCTGCAGGCCCTTGA
>RFZO01000356.1 GCA_009920715.1 Actinomycetota bacterium
GCCTCCGCCACCGCCGGCAGTGGCAACGACCTGCCCACCGCTCGTCACCGAGGATGAATGACCGTGCCCACCGTTGCACGACGAACCACAGGGATCATCGGGGGCAAATCCTCCTCGACCGACGGTGATGTCATAGGACACGTTCCCGACGATCGGCGTGAGCTTGTTGATGTAGACGCCACCACCGCCGCCACCACCGCCGGCAATCGTTCCGCCTGCTCCGCCACCTCCGACAACGACGAGTTGTGACCCGCGGATTCCGCGCGGTGCGGTCCAGGTGCACGATGCATCGTTGGAACCGTCGGACGAGAACTCGACAACAGTGAATTGGTGAATCTGACGGTCGTTGAAGATCGAGTCAAAGCTCCGCTCGTACCCGAGATTGAACGTGCGCCCGGTCACCGTGTACGTGCGCATCGACCCCGATGAACACCCGTCCACTGCCAGGGCCGGTTCGACCGAAGAGAGGGCAACCGCCAGCACGCCACCCACCAGGACAACGGCAGCAACAATGCGACTGAGAACCAGATGAATGCGGGACAGACGTGCCTCCATGAGCCTTATTGTACCTCAGGTACAATAAGTGGGGGACGGTGGGACTACCGCGTTTGTCTCCCGGAAGGCCGGAGAAAACCCCTCAGTACCTCGATGGACATGCGGATCCAGACGGCATCTCGCTCCACCGACTCATACGTGTCCAGGGCCGACCGACCG
Organism: Actinomycetota bacterium; assembly: GCA_009920715.1. Lineage (GTDB taxonomy): Bacteria > Actinomycetota > Acidimicrobiia > Acidimicrobiales > Ilumatobacteraceae > UBA2093. Next base: position 715 of record RFZO01000356.1, read on the forward strand.
ATGAACATCGACGAGATGTATCGGGCGATGTCATCGGGCTTCTCCGTCGGGTTGATGAGCCCGCGCCGGACGGCGTTCTCCAGCACGCCGCACAGTTCGCGGTCAGCCATCTCGGATTGTTCCCGCAAGGACTCCACAAGGACCGGGATGTGCTGTGCAGCGGCAAGGACGGCGATTCTGTGCGACCTCGCTTCCCTGCCCGCTTGGTTCGAGGCAAGACGCAGTCCACCTTCGATGACATCGAGAAGTTCGTCCCCGGACGTGACCTGCTCGAGCAATCCGGACAGGACCGCGTTGCTCGCAGTGCGCTCCTCGATCAGACGCTGCACCTCGACTGCGGAGATGACGCCGTCGCGACCGCCGAAATGGTGGTAGACGGAGCTCTTTGAGACTCCTGACTGCTCGATGACGCGCATGATGTTGAACTTGACCGGGCCGACCGAGTCGAGTTCCTCCCGGGCGTGCTCGAGAATGAGGGCCATGGTCTCGCGGCCGTTGCTGCGGGATTGGCGCCCTGTCACGGGCACCACTCAATCACAGCAACTG
>RFZO01000357.1 GCA_009920715.1 Actinomycetota bacterium
GCACAGTGCCGTCCTCGAACTTCAGCAGCGGCGCGACGAGGCCGACGGTGTCGTCCTCCAGGTATCCCAGGAGGACATCGAGTAGGTCTGGGGACTCAATCTCGACATCGTCATTCAGCAGGAGCAGGAACTCGGCATCGGTCCTGACAGCTGCGATGTTGATCTTTCGGGCGAAATTGAACGACCCGTCGAACTCAATCGCTGTCGCGGCTCCGCCACCTGCCCGGAGGATCTCGTCCCGCGCACCGGGCGGAGTGTCCTGGTCAAACACGACGACAATCTCGATGTCGACCGCGTCGCACGCCCGCAGAAGGCTCTCTATGGCCCCGACCGCGAGGACGCGACGGCTTCCGAACACGTCAGCGGAAGTTCCCTTGGTGGGGATGACCACACAAACACTCGGACGACCACGGACATGTCGCAACAGAACAGCGTGCCCGCCGTCGGGCGAGATCTCGATTGTTCCTTCGATTCCCGTTCTCCGGCAGTGATCCCGCACCTCACCGACATCGACAGCGGGCATTCTCTGGTCGTACGACGACGCGTACAGCAACCTCGGAATCCTCGTGACGGTGAAAGCGTGCTCGCTGAGAACCAGTGCGCGTCCATGAGCCGAGAGTCTGGCCAACCTCCGGGGGCCACCGCACCTCCCCACCAGGCTGGTGTGCGCGATGAGTGTCTCCCCCACGTAACAGTGAGCCCTCAAGCGCTCGGGAGACCAACCAGGCCGGAGCTGGACAACGCTCTGCCCTGCCTCGTCACCGCTGTGGTGCACCGAGTCGCCGTAGTAGAGGTCGCCGGATTCTTCGCTGCAGAACTTGGAGATGATTTCTCCTAAGTCCCGCGTGAGTTCACAGTCCCTTCCGACGAAAACTGTCCACTCGCCGAATTTCTTGGCTCTGCCGGGACTGTTCGACGGGCGCCCCGTCTGTCCGCCCCTGCGGACCGCGCGGATCCGTCGTCGTGCGTAATTCCACACACGTCGCATGATCGAACGAGACGGGATGAATTCCGGCCGGTCCCGAGTGAATGCCTCCAACGGGGGGAAGACGTAGGGCGCCCCACCGGAGACCGATTCACCTGTACGCCACCCGAACCTCTCGCTGGCGGACAGTCCCATCTCGCGGTCCCGGGCGATGAGCGAACCGTGCCAGTCGTCAGGGCTGCCGTCGGTTGTCACCACATCTGAACACTACTTTCGGGCCGGCTGCACTGTCCGTAAAAGTCAATGCTCGATGTCCTGGTCTCTCGCCAGGCGC
>RFZO01000358.1 GCA_009920715.1 Actinomycetota bacterium
CCGCCGATCTGGCTCATCGTGTGGTTGCGGAACACGAGGAAGAACCGATCGAGACGCAGATCCACCGAGGAGGGCTGGATGCAGGACTCATCAAGCGGGTCGATGACGATGCGACCGGCGGCGAGTTCCTCGCGGATGGTGTGGTCGGACAGGATCACGAGCGCCGACGTTACTCGCCGGATCGGTGGGGGAGACCGAAGTCGGGGTCGCGTGGCGCATCGAGATCCACCGAGGCCGGCATCGGGAACTCGCCGGCATGCTCGGTGGCGAACTCGAAGTCCTGCTCGCCGAGCTCCTCATCGCGGGCGGTGGCCGGCAGGAACACCAGCACCAGCACCACACCCAGCAGCGTGGCGGCGGCCGCCACCAGCACCCCCTGATGCATGGCGGTCACGAAGGCCGACTTGGAGGCGGCGATGAGCGCAGTGGAAACACCGGCCATCTGTTCGGGCAGGCTGCGGGCGATGGCCTGGGCGGCGCCGATGCTGTTGCCGGCCGCCGATGCCGCCGGCGGCAGGGTCGACAGGATCGGACCCATGCGATCGCTGTAGGTGGTGGCCAGCACCGACCCCACAATGGCGACGCCGAGGGCGCCACCGATCTGCCGGGTGGTGTCGTTCACCGCAGAGCCGACACCCGCTTTGAAGATGGGCAGCGAACCCATGACCGATTCGGTGGCCGGTGCCATGGTGAAGCCCATGCCCGCCGACATCAGCATGAGACGCCAGAAGATGTTGCCGTAGGGCGTGTCGGCCTGGAGCCCGGTGAGCGCGATCAACCCGGTGGTGACCAGACCCAACCCGATGGCCACGGTGAACTTGGTGCCGATGCGCTGCACGACGCGGGAGGACAGTGGTGCGGTGATCATCATCGCCGCGGCGAAGGGCAGCATGCGGATGCCGGTCTCGAGCGGGCTGTACCCGAGCACGAACTGGAAGTACTGGGTCTGCAGGAACAGCGACCCGAACATGGCGAAGAACACCAGGGTGATCGCCGCGGCCGCTGCGGTGAAACGGGGCTTCTCGAAGAACCGCACATCGAGCATCGGGTGATCGGTGCGCAATTCCCAAACGATGAACACCGCCAGCAGCACCAGGCCGACGACGAGCTTGGTGACGGTCCCGGAGCTCCCCCATCCCTGATCGGGCGCCTCGATGATGGCGTAGAGGATGATCGACAGGCTCACGATCGACAGCAGGGCGCCGAGCGGATCCAGACGCGGTGCGTTCGGATCCTTCGAG
>RFZO01000359.1 GCA_009920715.1 Actinomycetota bacterium
GCGCCGATGTTGCCGCTTCAATTTCTGGTGCGATTGGTGCGATGTCAGGACCACTTCACGGTGGTGCACCTTCACCGCGACGGGTCGGTCGAGGAGCACGTCGCGGGCCAGGAACACGTCGGCCATGCCGCCGCGCCCCACGCGCTGGACTATCTCGTAGCGGTCGTTGATGACCGCTTTCCCGTCGTTCGCCATAAGCAAGGAAAGGCTAACGGGGTGGGCCAACCCGACAGGGTTTAACCGCCAATCATCAGCGCGGAACCACCAGCAATGCCTTGTCCAGAAGAGTTTTCGCCACCGGCCCCGCCAAAGTGCCACCCGTTCCCGCGCTGATGGTGGCGTTCACGCCCTTCAGCATCACCGCCACTGCCACACGCGGGGCCTTCGCCGGCGCGAACGCCGTGATCCAGGCGTGCGACCGCTGTTCCTCACCGTCGGAGTTCAATTGCGCCGTGCCCGTTTTCGCCGCAGCCTGAATCCCCCGCGCCAACTTCATGCAGCACTTGGCCGTTCCTTCGTTCACCACGCCCACCATCAACTGTGTCATCTGGTCGGCCACCGGCTTCGAAATCGGCGTGCGCCACACCTCGGGCGCCGTCTGCGTCAACACCGACCCGTTGTGGGCCAGGGTCTTGTCGACCACGTAGGGCTTCATCATCTTCCCGTCGTTGCCCACCGTGGCGGCCACCATCGCCATGTGCAGCGGCACCATCTGCACCCCGCCCTGGCCGAAGCCGTGGATGGCCAGCAACGCCAACGAATCTTCGAACGACTTCGCATCACCGCCAAACGTCGACGACGCCGCACCCGGCAAGTCGATCGGCACCTCGGATTCCAATCCCCACGACCGCACACCATCGACCATGCGCTGTGGCCCCACGTCCACCGCCATGCGCGCGAACGCGATGTTGCAACTGCGACGGAACACCTCGGCCAAGTCTCCGCCGCACACCTTCTTGCCGTAGTTCTGGATCGGGTTGTTCGTGTTCGGTGGAACCCATGCCGACTCATCGGGCCATACCGACGCACCCGACACCACGCCGCCGGTCAACCCCGTCGCCGTGGTCAACACCTTGAACGTCGACCCCGGCATGTAGCGCTCTTGGTATGCATTCGCCAGCAACGGCTTGCCCGGCGTTTCATCCAGCGCGGTCAACGCCGCTCCCGCCGCTTCGACGTCGTGCACCGCCACCGTGTTCGGGTCGTACGTGGGGTTCGAATACATCGCCAGCACGGCCCC
>RFZO01000360.1 GCA_009920715.1 Actinomycetota bacterium
CGCCCGGTGTCGTGTCGGTGGGAATGGCGACCGTCATTGTGAACGTGCCTTGGTCGGTGACCGTGGCGGTGCCCCACGCTGCCCCCGCAATCCACGACTTCGCGGTGGTCGTGGCAAGAACCGCGGAACCCGAGATCAGCGCCGAACCCGTCGAGGCGATCACCAAACGTCCCGACGCATCGACGAGCGATGACGTGCCATCAGCCGAGGTGACGGTCACCGTCGCGACACCGTCGCCGAGAGAAATCGACCCGGGCTTGGTCGTCGACGGTGTCTTCACCGGCGTCGGGTTGATCGGGGTGTCGTTCGGGTCGTTCGGGTCGTCGAAGCAGTTCGCGCACGGCGGCGTTCCCGTGGGACCCGTCGACGGGAGGGTGAACGTCGCCGTGGTGTGGGTCGTTGTCGCAGTTGCACCGGCGCCCATCAGGTTGTTGGCCCGCACCGTGACGCTGTAGGTGGTGCCCAGCGCAAGACCCGACACCCGACACGAGGCCGAACGCGTCGTCGCATCGATCGTCACCGCACCACACGTTGCGCCGTTGTTGAGCGTGACGGTGTAACTGGTCACCGACGCGCCACCGTTGTTCAACGGCTCGGACCACGAAATCAACGCCTCACGCGGCGAATGCGTACCAGCGGTCAGGAGCCGCGGAGCCGACGGGACGGTCATCGGAACCGCCACGATCAGGGTCGTATTGCCGGTGATCGACGCGGCGTTCGCCGTGGTGATGGTGACGATCTGAACCTCGTAGCTCGTGCCGTTCGTCAACGACGTGAACGTGTGGGTTCCCGAAGCCGCATTCAGCACGTCGAACGACGACGCACTCGGCCACGACCCACCGGCTTCCCTGATACGTAGTTCGTAACGAACGAATGCGCCACCACCAAAGTCATCGGGTGCATCCCACGACACTGTGAGCGACGCGTCACCAATCGACGCCTGCGCGTCACGCACGGCGAGTGCCGCGGTCGCGGGTGTCACCGCGGGCGATGCCACCGATTCGGCACCTGTGCCGACCGAGTTCCGTGTCGCCAACTTGATCGTGTATTCGGTGCCGTTCGTCAAACCTTCGAAGACACACGGCGATGAGGTGCACTCGTCCGAGGTCACCGACGCACCACCCGATGTCGGATACGCAACCATGTGGTAGCTGAGAATCGGAACGCCACCTGTGAACGCAGGCGCGGCGAAACCGATCGCCACCGCACCCGATTGCGCCGACACCGACG
>RFZO01000037.1 GCA_009920715.1 Actinomycetota bacterium
GCGGACCGCATCGCGCTGCTCGCGGTGGGGGGCTATGGCCGGCGCGAGCTCGCGCCGTTCAGCGATCTCGACGTGCTGCTCGTCCACGACGGGGTGAAGAACATCGCCGATGTCGCCTCGCGGATCTGGTACCCGATCTGGGACGCGGGCCTGAAGCTGGGCCATGCCGTGCGCACGCCGAAGGAGACGCTGTCGCTGTGCACGACCGACCTCGACACCGCCACGTCGCTCGTCACGGCGCGGTTCCTCGCCGGCAACGAGTCCCTCGCCTCGGAGGTGATCTCGGGTGCCGCGGACAGCTGGCGCAGGCGCGGCCGCGAGTGGCTGGTCACCCTGCACTCGCGCGTGCGCGAGAGGTACGCGAAGGACGGCGAGGTCGCCTTCCTGCTGGAGCCGAACCTGAAGGAGGGGATGGGCGGCCTGCGCGACATCCACGCACTCGGTTGGGCCGTGCAGGCCGGGCTGGACCTGAACGACGACGATCTCGCCCAGCTCCTGCGCGGCAACGAGATCCTGCTCGCCGTGCGGGTGGCGCTCCACCGGCACACCAACCGTGCCACCGAGATACTCCGCCTCGAGGACCAGATTCCTGTTGCCGCGCTGTGCGGGTACGCCGATGACGACGCGCTCATGGCGGCGCTCGCCGAGGTGGGGCGGCGGATCGCGTGGATCTCCGACGAGGCGTGGGCACGACTCGATCCCCCGCCTGGCAGGTCGCCCGTGCCCGCCGACCTCGCACCCGGCGTGCAGATGATCAACGGTGAGATCCACCTCGACGACAACGTCGACATCTCCGACCCCACGCTCCTGCTGCGGGTGGCCACCGCCGCGGCGCACCACCACGCCCGGATCGACCGTGCGTCGCTCGATCGGCTGGGGGCCGCGGCCCCGGTCTGGCCTGACCCGTGGCCTGCCGGCGCATCGGACGGTCTGGTCGCGTTGCTCCTCGAGGGCGAGGCCGCGATTCCCGTCCTCGAGTCACTCGACCAGCGCAACCTGCTCGTGAAGGTGCTGCCGGAGTGGGCGCCGGTTCGCAGCAAACCGCAGCGCAACGCGTACCACCGCTTCACCGTGGACCGTCACCTGTGGCAGACGGTGGCGAACGCCGCCGCACTGGTGGAGCGCGTGCAGCGACCGGACCTCCTCATGTTCGGTGCGCTCTTCCACGACATCGGCAAGGGCTACCCGGGCGACCACACGGAAGTGGGCGTCGCGATGTTCGCCGACATCGGCCCGCGGATGGGCCTGCCCGAGGCGGACGTCGCCACGGTGTCGCTGCTGATCGAGCACCACCTGCTCCTCGCCGACACCGCCACCCGCCGCGACCTCAGCGACGACGCGACCATCACGATGGTGGCCGAACGTCTGGGTTCGGTGCTCGTGCTCGACCTTCTGCACGCGCTCACCGAGGCCGATTCGCTCGCCACCGGACCGTCGGCGTGGAGCGACTGGAAGGCCGAGCTCATCACCGTGCTGGTGGAGCGCGTGCGCCACGTGCTCGGCGGCGGCGACATGCAGGACGTGATGTGGCGCCTGTTCCCCGACGCGCACGTGCTCGAGTTGATGGCGGCGGGGAAGGTGGCGATCACCACCGAGCCCGACCGTGTCACGGTCGTCAGTCCCGACCTGCCGGGAACGTTCAGCCGGGTCGCCGGTGTGATGGCCCTCCACAATCTCGACGTCCTCGGAGCCGAGGCGCACTCCGACGAGCAGGGCATGGCGGCGTCGCAGTTCCGCGTGTCGTCCTCGTACGGTGGAGAGATCGAGTGGGAACCCGTGGTGGCCAACCTGGAGCGCGCACTCGGCGGCAGGCTTGCCATCGGCTCACGGCTGTCCGAGCGCGCCGCCAGCAGCCGTCCGCGACGGGCCCTCTCGGCGGCGGCACCGTCCGCACCGTCGGTCCGCTTCGACGACAACGCGTCGTCGAACGCCACGTTCATCGAGGTGCGCGCACCCGACCAACTGGGCGTGCTGCACCGCATCACGAAGGCCATGGCCGATGTCGGCCTCGACATCAGGCATGCCCGCGTCCTCACCCTCGGCAACGAGGTCGTCGACTCGTTCTACGTGTGCGAGAACGGCGGGGGGAAGGTGACAGACAAGTCGCACCGCGACGAGATCACGCGCGCCATCCTCCACTCCCTCACGGCGACCTGACGACGGCGGGGAACTAAGGTGCGGGCGTGTCCGAGCCCGGCCCCGCAGATTTCACCCGCGACCTGATCCGCTGGAGCGAGACGCTGGCGGCCATCGCACGCACCGGCATGGGGTTCACGCAGAGCCTCTACGAGCGCGAGCGGTACGAGGAGGTCCTGAAGGTCGCCGCGGACATCAAGGCGGCCGTGGACGAGTCGCTCGACGTGCGGCGCGAGCAGGACCACTTCGTCCAGGAGTGGATGGAGTCCGTCGGCGAGGGTGTCCCCGGGTACGTGACCCCGAAGGTCGCGATCGGCTGCATCGTCGGGAACGACCGTGGCGAGATCCTCCTCGTCCAGCGCAAGGACAGCGGCGTGTGGCTGTACCCCACCGGGTGGGCCGACGTCGGGTACTCGGCGGCCGAGGTGGCGATGAAGGAAGTGGAGGAGGAGACGGGCATCCTCGCGGAGCCCGTTCAGCTCCTCGGTGTGGTCGACGGGATGCGGATGGGCTTCTCCCGGTTCGGCATGTACATGCTGCTCTTCCACATGCGCGCCGTCGGCGGGGAACTGCAGGGCCACCCGCTCGAGACGGGTGACGTGGGTTGGTTCGCGCCCGATGCGCTGCCGACGCCCACGGCCGGCGCGCAGTGGTGGGGCGACATGGCGTTCGCGGCCATCAACGGCGCGCAGGGCGCCGCCACGTTCGACGCACCGCGCGGCCGCACGTGGCGCGGTGACCACGACGGCGGCTGAGCCGCCGTCAGTTCCCTTCCTGGTCCCTCAGGAACTGCTCGACCTCGTCGACGAGGATGCTGCCGCTGTCGTCGTCATCGTCCGCGTCCTCCTCGAACTCGAACTCGAGCTGGTTGCCGCCGCCGAACGACTCCTCGCCCATCTCCTCGAGACGCCGCACGTACTCGGCGAGGTCCTCGTCGTCGTCGACCATCTCCTGGATCTGCTCGTCGTACTCGACCACGTCGTTGTGGAGCGCCCCGAGCGGCGGGGGAGTGCCGATGATCTCGCCGGTGCGCTGGATGAGCGCGTTGGCGGCCTTCGGGGAGGGGATCTGCGAGGCGTAGGCGGGCACTGTGGCCCACAGCGACAGGGCGGGGATGGAGGACTGCAGGCAGGCGTCGTTCAGGACGCCGATGATGCCAGTGGGCCCCTCGTACTGGGGGCGCTGCAGGTCGAAGCGCTCGATGACGGTGTCGTCGGAGCTGGTGCCCATGACCCGGGTGGTGTGGCTGTGGGCGACGTCAGCGATGAGCGCGCCGAGGGTGACCACCATGGATGCGTCGTACTGCGCGGCCACACTGATGATCTGCTCGGTGAAGAGCCTCCACCGCAGGCTGGGCTCGGGCCCGAGCAGCAGGATGACGTCGGAGCCGGGCGTGCTCGCGTGCCACATGGACACCTTCGGCCACACGATGTCGCGCTGGTTGTTTCCGCGCAGCCGCACCGACGGCCTGATGGTGGCGAAATCGGTGAAGTCCTCGGGGTCGATCTCGGCGAGCGGGCGTGCCTGCCATGCGTCGACAAGTGTGCGCACCGCCATGCTCGCGCCGTCCGCCGCGTCGTTCCAGCCCTGGAAGGCGGCGATGATGACCGGTCGCCTGAGCTCCGGCCTGGAGAGCCACTCGACATGGTCGTTGGTCGACATCGGTTCCCAAACTACCGCCGAATCCGTCCCGCAAAGAGGGCGTCATTCCCGAACGTTCCCACTGTGTGCGGGCGGGCGCACCGTGCGTGTGGCATCGTGTTCCCGTGGCTGCGGTGATCGAGAGAGCGACCGAGGTGACCGACGAACTGGTCGCCGCGTTCGGGGTGCTCATCCCGCAGCTGTCGTCCTCCAACCCGCCCCCGGGCCGCCCGCAACTGGAGCAGATCGTCGCCGCCGATGCGTGCGTTCTCTTCGTGGCCCGTGTCGACGGGCGCATCGCCGGCGCGCTCACACTCGCCACGTTCCCCATCCCCACCGGTGTCCGCGCCTGGATCGAGGACGTGGTGGTGGATTCCGCCGCGCGCGGGCACGGGGTGGGCGAGGCGCTGAACCAGGCCGCAATCGCCGAGGCGCGGGCCCGCGGTGCTGTCACTGTGGATCTCACGTCACGCCCCAGCCGCGAGGCGGCCAACCGTCTGTACCAGCGCATCGGTTTCGTGAGGCGCGACACCAACGTCTACCGGTTCGACCTGTGACCCGGGCATCCGCGGTCGCCGTGACCGCGCTGCTCGTGCTGACGTCGTGCGGCACGGGAACCGAAACGTTCGTCGCGCCGGAGGAGACGGAGTCCGTCGCCGAGTACCCCGCGGAGGAGTGGCTCCGCGCCGACGTTGCCGCTGACATCGCGGAGGAGTTCGGGACGAGGTCCGACAAGTGGTTCGCGCGCACCCCCGCCGACGGCGGCCCCAAGGCGGCGCTCGTGGTGCGGGGCGGCAGGATCGTCTTCGAGCGCTATGCCGACGGGTTCGGTGAATCATCCGTCATGCCGTCGTTCTCGGTGGCCAAGAGCATCCTCTCCGTCGCCGTCGGCATCGCGATTGACCGGGGCATCATCTCCCTCGGCGACTCGGGCCTCCACCCCGCGTGGACGGCGGACGATCCCCGGTCCGCGATCACCGTGGAGGACCTCCTGCACATGCGCAGCGGCCTGCAATGGGACGAGGACTTCGCGACGGGTGACCCGTCACGGATGCTCGCGTCACCCGCAGGGGTGGCGGACTACGCCGCGCGCAAGCCGCTTGTCGCCGAACCAGGCTCGACCTTCTCGTACTCGACAGGTGTCTCCGCGATCCTCGCCTCGTATCTCGGCCGTCGCCTGGGCGGGGGCACCGCGCTCGCCGGTTTCCTGCGCGACAACCTGTTCGCACCGCTCGGCATCACCTCCATGAACTTGATGCTCGATGAGTCGGGCGAGTGGGTCGGCGGCATCGGCGCCGACGCCACGGTGCGCGACTGGGCGAGGTTCGGGCTGATGGTCCGCAACGGCGGCACGTGGGACGGCGAGCGCATCGTGTCGTCCGGTTGGCTCGATTACTCGCGCATGTCGAAGGAACTGGACGGCGTGTACCTGGCGCACTGGTGGCGTCTCTCGTCGACGTCGCTCGCGGCCGTGGGTCTGCACGGGCAGGCGATCATCGTTGACGAGTCACTGGACGCCGTCGTCGTGATCGCGTACGGCGACGCACCGGACGAGGACGAGGGTCTGCAGCTCGGGCTGCAGCTGCTCGGTGCGCTCGCGCTCAGCTACGCCGACTGAGCGTCGGATCGTTCAGGCGGGCTCGGCGACCAGCACCGGGATGCGCCGGTCGGTCTTTGCCCTGTAGGTCTCGTACTGGGGGAACACCGCGGCGGAACGTGACCACCACTCGTCGTACTCCGCGCCGTCCACCTCGCGCACCGTCACACGGAACGGTGCGGGGCCGTCCTGCACCAGAACCTCGGTGGGGTTGGCGAGGAGGTTGTGGTACCAGTCCGGGTTGTCGGGGGCGCCGCCCTTGGAGGCGACGAGGGCGTAGGAACCCTCGTGCTCCACGCGCATCAGCGCGATCTTGCGCACCGCACCGGACTTCGCCCCGCGCATCGTCACGATGATGACGGGGATGCCCGTGTCGAGCAGCAGGTTGCCGCGGGTGCCGCCCGACGACTCGTACTCCTCGATCTGGTCACGGACCCACTTCGATGTGCTCGGGATGTACTCTCCAGCCAGTTCAGTCATGTCCCCAACGTACCCGCCGGCGGTGCGGCATCAACGAGGAGCGCACCACATGAGCGAGATCGTCACCGTGTTCAGGAACAGGCTCAGGCCGGAGGCATCGGGTGAGTACGCCGCCATGTCCGCGCGCATGGACACGCTCGCACGTGCGATGCCCGGGCACGTCGACTCGAAGACGTTCACCGCCGCCGACGGGGAGCGGGTGACGGTGGTGACGTTCGCGGACAGGGCTTCGCACGATGCGTGGAGGAACCACCCCGACCACGTCGAGGCGCAGCGTGCGGGGATAGAGAAGTTCTACGAGACGTACGCGATCCAGGTCGCCGAGGTGACCCGGTCGCACACGTTCATTCGGTAGGGACGGGCTTCTCCATCGCGTCGGAGAGGCCGGCACGGGCCCGGAGCGGCCATTCGGGCAGCCACAGCGCGACCGCAAGCCCGATTGCCATCACCACACCGCACCAGAAGTAGATGCGCCCCACGCCGGACGCAACGCTGTCGATCACGGCCTGTCTCGCGACCGGTTCGAGCGCGGCGATCTCCTTCGGTGACCTGATGAGTGACCCCACCTTGTCGGGGCTGACCTGAGGGAGGGCGCGGGGTATCTCCGACCGGATCGTGCCGTTCAGCAGGGTGCCGAAGATGGCGAGGCCCACCGACCCGCCGAAGGAACGGAAGAACATCATCGTCGCCGTGGTGACGCCCATGTCCTGGTACTCCACCGCGTTCTGCCCGGCGATGGACGTGGTGGTGAAGACGGAGGCCGACCCGAAGCCCATGAAGACCATCGGCAGGACCAGCCACGCGTACGACGTGGTCCCGGTGATGGTGGAGACCGCGAAGAGACCGGCGCTCGAGAGGATGCTCCCGATGATCGGGAACGGCTTGTACCTCCCCGTCCTCGAGATGAGGCGACCTATGCCGAACGTGGCGGCGGTGACGCCGAGCATCTGCGGGATGGTCCGCAGACCAGACTCGGTGGGCGAGATCAGCTGCGAGTCCTGGAAATAGAGGTTGAGGAACGTGCCCGCGCCGTAGGTGACCGTGCCGGCGCACATGCCGAGGAGCGACGCCCGCATCACCACCGGGTTGGAGAAGAGGCGCAGCGGGATCATCGGTTCCGTTGCTCGTTGCTCGACCTTGACGAAAGCGACGAGACCGACAAGAGCGACCGCCGCGAGCACGAGCACCACCGGCTCGGTCCACCCCGTGCGGCCCTCCTCCAGGGCGATCATCGCCGCACCGATGGTGACCGACAGGAGGCCCGCACCGGCGTAGTCCAGCTTGGCCTCGCGCTTGGTGAACGGGAGACGGAGCGCGAAGTGCGTGACGGTGCCGATTGCGAGGATGAACGGCACGTTGAAGTAGAAGATCCAAGGCCACGTGTAGTTGTCGATGATCCAGCCGCCGATGACGGGACCGAGCAGTGCCGAACCGACGAACGCGAGGGTGAAGTAGCCGATGTAGCGGCCGCGGTCGCGCGGCGGGATGATGTCGCCGATCACGGCGAATGCGAGCGCCTGGATGCCGCCGCCGCCGAGACCCTGGAACGCGCGGGCGGCGATGAGCTGGCCGATCGACTGCGACGCCCCGCACAGGAACGACCCGATGAGGAAGGTGCACATCGTGGCCTGGAACACGGTGCGGCGCCCGTAGATGTCCGACAGCTTCCCCAACAGCGGGGTGCCGATGGCGGACGTGACGATGTACGCAGTGCCCACCCACGCGAAGCTCTCGAACGCGTTGAACTGCCCGGTGATGGTTGGCAGAGCGGTGGCGATGATGGATGTCTCCAGCGAGGCGAGCATGGTGGCGAGTGCCAGGGCGCCGAGCACGAGTCCCAGCCGTGCCCGCGAGAAGCCGGGGACCATTGATTCTGTGGCCATGTCGTCACCGTAACCCTTGACGGGGGTGTTCCTTGCACTGGGCAAATTTCCCCGCGGGCGACCCGGACCTGTTGCCCGGGTCTGCGGTGCGGTGATAAGCACGTGTGCATGTGCCGACGGATCACCTGCGACATCTGCGAGAAGCCCACCTACGCGGGATGCGGCGAGCACATCGAGCAGGTCCTCGGCGACGTCCCCGTTGCCGACAGGTGCCAGGGTCACGACGACGAGAAGTCAGTCGTGTCCTCGCTCCTCGGGCGCTGACGGCCGGCGTCCCGGGGCCCCGTGACCGCAGACGGCGTCCGCACCGATCCGTCGGGGGTTGCACGCTGTTTCTGGTGCGGTGACGACCCCCTCTACGTGGACTACCACGACAACGAGTGGGGCCGTCCCGTCACGGACGACGACAGGTTGTTCGAGAAGATCTGCCTGGAGGGTTTCCAGTCCGGCCTGTCGTGGATCACCGTGCTGCGCAAGCGCGAGAACTTCCGCGAGGCCTTCGCCGGGTTCACCATCGAGTCCGTGGCGCGGATGGGGGAGCGCGACGTGGTCCGCCTGCTCGGTGATGCCGGCATCATCCGCCACCGCGGGAAGATCGAGGCAACCATCAGGAACGCACGGTGCGCCGCCGGGATGCTCGAGTCGGGGGTCAGTCTCGCCGGGCACGTCTGGTCGTTCGCGCCGCGGACGCCGCTCGGCCGCGAGTCCGGCGCATGGCCGGTCACCACGTCGCCCTCCGCCGTCGCCCTGTCGAAAGACCTGAAGAAGCGCGGCTGGCGATTCGTCGGCCCGACCACCGTCTATTCGTTCATGCAGTCGATGGGACTGGTCAACGACCATTTCGACGGCTGCCACGCACTCGGTGCGTGCGAAACGGCGAGGGAGGCAGTGCTCAACCGCGGGGGTTGAGCATGTCCTCTGCGTTCTGGCGCACCTGCCAGTCGCGGTCCTCCAGCGCGGAGCGCAGCAACGGCTCGATGCGCGGGTCGTCGAACGGCGCGAGCGCGAGGATGGCGCGCCGCCGCACGGCCGGCTTGTCGGAGCACGCCGCAATGATCGCGTCGAGTCCCCTCGGGTCGCCCAGCGAACCGAGTGCGGCGGCTGCGGCCTCGCGCACGAGCATCTCCCCGTGGCTGAGTGTCGCGTGGACCAACGCCTCGATCACGGCCTCGGGCGGCGGTCCCTGCTCTCCCATCGCCCACGCCGCCATCTCGGCGACGAACACGTCGGTGTCGGAGAGAAGTGCGGTCAGGTCGACGCCGGGGAACCGGGCGGCAAGTTCGGCGGCGGTGCGCCGCACCTCGGCATCGCCGTCCGCGAGCGATGCGGCGAGGTCTGCGCCGGTGAGACGGTCCATCCGGGCGAGGGCGCGGAGGGCGCTGGCACGCACGGCCGGGTCGGTGCTCGCCAGGCCGGTGCGCGCGGTGGGTTCGTCGGACCCGAAGCCCGCGGCGATGGTGTCGAAACGGGAGACCACGCCGGTCTACGAACGCAGCAGGTCGCCGACGAGGTTCAGTGCGACAGCGAGGGCAAGACCAGCCAGGCACGCGAGCAGCGCACCCACGATGACCGACCATCCCGTGAGCATCCCGAGCGCCCGCTTCCACTGGCTCTTCTGGGGCTCGCGGTAGAGCGCGGTGGGTTTCTGGTCCACCCGCACGGTGGCTGGGCGTCTCGGCGTGGCAGGCTTCATGCGCGACACGGCACCCAGTGCGACCAGGGCGAGCGCGACCACCCAGAGCGCGCGCACTGTGGTCCCGCTGGTGGACGTGGCAAGGACGGACGAAGTGGCAGAGACACCGAACGAAGAGAATGCACCGGACGCGGAGACCATGACGGACGGAAGCGTACCCCTGCCGCCCCCCGAACTGCCCGCGTCCGCCGCGCCACCCGGCGCGAGATTCGTCGCCGCGGTCTCGATGATCACTGTGTCGTGGCTGGTGATGATCGTCGTGCTGGTGATGGCCACGGTGCGCATCCAGCGCTGGGAGGTCGCCCCGGGTGAGGCGATGCCGGTGAGCCCCAGGCTCTCCTTCGAGATGGCGGAGGGCAAGGAGTCCGACCCGCCGCAGAGGTACCCGTCGGGCAACAGCATCCGTTTCGTCACCGCCTTCGGTGGTCAGCTCTCGGCGCTGGACGCGGTGCTCGGGTGGTTGGACCCCCACGTGCAGGTGGACACGTTCGAGGAGCATTTCGGCGAGAGGACGCCGGCATCGTCGCGGCAGCTGGGCTTCCAGTCGATGTTCGGGGCGAAGCAGGTCGCGGAGTACGTCGCCATGAAGCGCCTCGGTCTCGAGGCGAGCTTCACCGACGGAGCCGTGGTGGTGAACGAACTCGTGTGCGGCAACCAGCCTGCGCCCGAGTCGGCGTGCCGCGTGCTCGAGGTGGGTGACACCCTCGTGCAGTTCGACGGCAAGGACACGCCCACGCTCGACGACCTCTCGGCACACATGAAGGGCCGCACCGTCGGCGAGAAGGTGGAGCTCACGGTGGTTCCCCACGGCAAGGAGCCCGATGATTCCTCCGCACGCGAGTCGCGCACGGTGGTCCTCATGGAGAGCCCGGACGAACCCGGACGGGCAATCATCGGGTTCATCCCGGCCGACACGCGAACGGTTGACCTTCCCTTCGAGGTTGTCATCTCCACCGCCGACATCGGCGGGCCGTCGGCCGGTCTCGCGTTCACGCTCGGTCTGCTCGACGACCTCACGGAGGGCAACCTCATGGGGAAGGGCCGGGTGGCGGCCACGGGAACCATGTCGACCGACGAGGAGGTGGGAGCGATCGGGGCTCTGCGCCAGAAGGCCGTGGCAGTGCGCGATGCCGGGGTCACCTTGTTCCTCGTGCCCGCGGGGCAGTCGACCGAGGAGATCTCCGCCGCACGCGCCGCCGCCGGACCGGGGGTGAGAATCGTCCCGGTCGCCACACTGCGGCAGGCACTCGAGGCTCTTGTCGCGAACGGCGGGGACCCGTTGCCTGCGCCGTGACCGAACGGGCAGGAGAGCCGGTTGATCGGGCCCCACCCTGCCCGGGCACGCATTGCCACCATTTGGGTTATCCACAGCCCTACTCTTGACGCCCAATGGCTATCTCCTTCTCCCGACCCGACCCCTCGTCGCCGTCCGCGGTGGCCGCTGCCTCCTTCCCGGTGGTGCGTCGCGGGTTCGACCAGGGCGATGTCCGTGATTTCCTCAGCATGGTCGGCGCCGAACTCGGGCGCCTGAAGGAGCGCGAGCGGTTCCTCGAGGCCGAACTGCGCTCCATGCAGACCCGCGGTCTGTCGGGCCCGGGCAGGCTGGACGAGGAGACCGTCACCACGCTGCTCGGCGAGGAGGCCGCACGCGTGCTCACCGTCGCGCGCGACGCGAGCACCCAGATCCGCGAGCGGGCCGAGGAGTCCGCCACCCGTCTGGTGAAGGATGCGGCGGAGGACGCCGCCAGAATCCGCGAGTCCGCCGTTGCCGAGGCGCAGCGCATCCGCGACGATGCCGCCGCCGACGCGGAGGCCGAGATCGAGATGGCCAAGCAGCAGGGCCGCGACATGGTGAACGAGGCGCGTGAGTACCGCGAGAAGGTCCTCTCCGAACTGTCGCGTCGCCGCGATGCCGCGCGCAACCAGATCGAGCAGCTGCTCCACGGTCGCGACCGTCTGCTGCGCACGACGAGCCCGAGACCCTCATAAATCTCGCGCCCACCACGGGTCCGATCCCGGTCGTCAACCCGCACCATCCCTCAGTTGCCGCGTACGACCACGCCGCCGCGGAGGCAGCCGAGAGCGAGGTGCGTGCCGCCATCGAGGAGGCTGAGGCGCTCGTTGACGGTGCGACAGGATTCGACATCCCGCTCGACGGTCCCTCCGTCGGCGAGACCGACGTCGTCATCGAGGACAATGTCACTGCCGATGAGGTCACGGTCGACGACAGCCACGAGTCAGTCACCGTGATCGAGGAGCCGGCGGAAGTCGCTGACGATGTGCACGTCGATTCGTTTGAGGGTGCCGTCATCGAGGACTCCGCCGTGTCACCCGAGCCGGACGACGCCCCCGCCACCAACGTGGTCTCGCTGTTCGACCGCCGGCCCGTGCGTGTCGCCGAGGTGCCCCAGGACAGCCCGGCACCTGCCGTGGAGGAGAAGCCCGTCGCCGACCACCCGGTCCACGCCGCACCGGCGAAGGATGCGAAGGTCGACGACATCTTCGCGAGGCTGCGGGCAGGCTCCACGGAGACCGTCGCGAAGGGCTCACCGGCAAAGAAGCCCGCGGCGCCGGAAGATGCGGCGGATGAAGCGGGTCCCGCCGCGGCACCGGCCGCGGCATCCTTCGAACCTGTGGTGGACCCCGCCAGGTTCTCGCAGCGCGACGAGGCACTCGCCCCCGTCGTCCCGCAGATCGCGCGCAAGCTGAAGAGGGTGCTCGCCGACGAGCAGAACAACGTGCTCGAGCACCTCCGCAACAAGCGCTCGTCGCTCGAGATCGACGCGGTGCTCGGCACCGTCGCCGAGCACGCGAAGCGGTACGCAGCCGCCGTCTCCGAGGACACCATGGCCGCGGCCTCCGCAGGCGCCAAGTCAATGAAGGACGCCCGCGGCAGCTCGCGCCGCGTCACCCAGAAGGCGGTCGGCACGGCCATCACGGATGCCCTCGCCGCGGGCCTCGTCGAGCAGTTCCGGGAGGACGCACGCATCGCCATCGGCGAGGCGGAGGGCGACCGGCAGATCCTCGCCGGGCTGATGCGCGACGTCTACCGCAAGTGGAAGATGACGGGCATCGACGCGCACGTCGACGACGTCGCGTGCGCTGCGTACAACGCCGGTGCGTATCTCTCGCTCGAGCCCACCGCCTCCATCCACTGGTTGGTCGAGGCAGAGGCAGGTTGCTGCGGCGACTGCGCCGACAACTCGCTCGCGGGGGCGGTCACCAAGGGGCAGACGTTCCCCACGGGTGACATGCATCCGATGGCCCATGCGGGCTGTCGATGCCTCATCGGGCCGGCATCGCACTAGCGTTCCCCCGCGTGAGCAACAACAGGGACGTTCCCCCGCGTCAACCCGGGGTGCCCGGGTTCCGTTTCCCCGAGTTCAAGAGGCCCAGCAAGGGCCGCGTCCTGGTGTCGGTGGTGATCGCCGCGCTGCTCCTTCTGCTGTTCAGTGCTCGCGGTCTCGCGTCCTTCTACGTGAACATCCTGTGGTTCGACAGCGTCGGCCGCACCGACGTGTACTGGGGCATCCTGCGCAGCAAGATCGAGCTCGCTGTCATCTTCACTCTCGGGTGCGCCGCGTTCCTGTGGGTCAACCTGCTGCTCACGGACAGGCTGGCCCCGCTGACCCTCCCGAACACCCCCGAGGACCAGGCCGTGATGCGCATCCGCGACGGCCTGAAGGACCACAGGGGGAAACTGCGCATCGCGATCTCGCTTCTCGTCGGGCTCATGCTCGGTCTGCCCGCCTCCGCCCAGTGGGAGGAGTGGCTGATGTTCCGCAACCGGCAGGCATTCCCCGTCGGCGACCCGCTGTTCAAGGCGAACGTCGGCTTCTACGTCTTCCGCCTTCCGTTCGCCCAGTTCGTGGTGGCGTGGGCGTTCGGTGCCCTCGTCCTCGTCACGCTGATCGCGGTCGCGTTCCACTTCGTGAACGGCAGCATCCGTCCGCAGGACCGCGTGCAGCGCGTGTCGGGGGCGGCGAAGGTCCACATCTCTGTGCTCCTCGCCGGCGGAACACTCCTGCGCGCCGCCGACTACTGGCTCTCGCGCTACGAGCTGACCGGTTCGGAGCGCGGCGTGGTGCGCGGCGCGCTGTACACCGACGTGAACGCCCAGCTCCCGGCAACCAACCTGATGATCCTCGTGTCGCTCGCGGTCACCCTGCTGCTCCTGTGGAACGTCCGCCAGCGGGGATGGCGCATCCCCGTCCTCGCCGTCGGTCTCTGGGTGGTGGTGGCGGTTGTCGCCGGCACCGTGTACCCCGCGCTCGTGCAGCGGTTCGTCGTTCAGCCGAACGTGAGCACGCGCGAGCTCCCGTACATCCAGCGGAACATCCAGGCCACGAAGGCCGCCATGGGCATCGCCGACGTCGAGCGGGTCAATGTCGGGTACTCCGAGATCACCGCCCAGGACGTGGAGGCCGACGACGCGGCGCTGCGCGACGTGCGCCAGCTCGACCCCACCCAGATGAAGGACCGCTTCGCGCTCGACAAGGGCCTCAACTCGTTCTACGCGGTCAACGAGCTGGACGTCGACCGCTACTCCGTCGACGGGCGCGTCCAGCAGGTACTGGTGGCGGCACGCGAGCTGAACCCCGCCGGCCTGCCGAACAAGACGTGGGTGTCGCAGCACCTCCTCTACACGCACGGCTGCGGCGTCATCGCCGCCCCCGCCAGCGTGGCCACCAGCGACGGACGACCGAAGTACATCGATCTCGACGTCACCAGGCCGCAGCTGTACTTCGGTGACGGGCTCGGCGGGTACGCAGTGGTCAACACCGACCAGAAGGAGCAGGCGTGCGAGGGCGTGACGGAGACGTCGTTCTCCGCCGACGCCGGCATCCGCATCGACAGCACGCTCCGCAAGGTCGCGCTCGCCGTGAACTTCGGTGAGTTCAACCTGTTCGGTTCCAGTCTCGTGCGCGACGACTCCCGTTTCCTGTGGGTGCGCGACGTGCGCGAGCGCGTGCGCAAGATCGCGCCGTTCCTTCACTACGACGGCGACCCGTACCCCGTGGTCGTGAACGGCGAGGTCAAGTGGGTGATCGACGCGTTCACCACCACCGACAAGTACCCGTACGCCGAGATGGCGAACACGTCCCAGCTCACCGCGGGCAGCGGACTGGACCATGCCTTCAACTACGTCCGCAACAGCGTGAAGGTCGTTGTCGACGCCTACACGGGCGAGACCGTCTTCTACACGATGGACTCGAAGGACCCGATCGCGAGGATGTGGCGCAAGGCGTTCCCGAAGTTGTTCGTGAAGGGGTCCGAGGTGGACCCGCAGCTGGCGGCCCACTTCCGCTACCCGGAAGACCTGTTCCGCGTGCAGACCAACCTGTTCGGTCGCTACCAGTTCGACGACGCGACGCTGTTCTTCAACCGCGACGCCGCGTGGAGCGTGGCCCAGGCGCCCGCCACCGAGCCCGAGGAGAGCAACTCCTCCGCCATCGGCACGGTTCTCCCCGGCGCGCAGACCGGCACCGAGTCGATCGGGGTGGACGACTCCGCCGGCCAGCGGTTCACGCCGTACTACACGATCTTCCACGCACCGGGGGAGACATCCGACGTGGGCGTGTTCTCCATGCTGCGGCCGTTCGTGCCGTTCTCGTCCGACGACAGCCGCAAGGAACTGCGCAGCTACATGGTCGTGTCGAGCGACCCGAAGTCGTACGGCAAGATGACGGTGTACGAGATGGCAACCCCGCTGCCGCCAGGGCCTGCCACCATCGCCTCCGAGTTCGAGTCGGAGCCCACCATCTCCCAGGTCATCACCCCTCTCGACCAGCGCGGCTCGCGGGTCACGTTCGGTGACCTGCAGATCGTGTCGGTGGGCAAGGGTCTCGTGTACCTGCGCCCCATGTTCGTGCTGCCCGACGGAAACGACTCCAAGCAGGTGTTCGTGCGCAAGGTGCTGGCGTCGTACAACGGCAAGGCGGTCATCGGGGACAGCCTCACCGAGGCGATCGCGAAGCTCTTCCCGGGCTTTGCCATGAACCTCGGTGACAGGGTCGGCCAGACCGCGAGCCCCACCACCACCGTGCCGGGGTCCCCGCAGAC
>RFZO01000361.1 GCA_009920715.1 Actinomycetota bacterium
GGGGTTCCCTCCTTCAGACCCGGACCCTGCCCCTCCCCCAAGCGACACAGGAAAGGGGGATCGGAGGGCTACCCGATCGGGACAACGGGGCCGAGCAGCGCCCCGCCGTCGATCACGAACTCCGATCCCGTGCTGTATGTGGCATCAGCCACAAGGAAGAGGAGCAACTTCGTGACCTCCTGCGTGCTGCCGAAGCGCGCGATGGGCTGGGTAGCGGCCATCGTCTCGGACATCCCGGCAACCATTGGGGTGGTGATCGGGCCTGGATGGATCGACATCACCCGTATCCCGGCCGGGCCGAGTTCGAGCGCCGCCGTCTTCGTCAGGCCGCGCATGCCCCATTTGGAGGCGACGTAGGCACCAATTGAGGCGTACCCCATCATCCCGGCCGTACTCGCGATGTTGACGATCACGCCTCCACCCGCCTTCTTGAGCGACGGGATCGTGGCGTGCATCCCAAGGAACGTCCCGGTCAGGTTGACATCAATCACCTTCCGGAAGTCCGCGACAGACATCGTCTCGACGGAACCGAAGGCCAGGATGCCCGCGTTGTTCACGAGGATCGTCACCGGCCCGAACGCCGTCTCGGCCTCGGTGATCGCGTGCGACCAGTCCGCCTCGCTGGTGACATCGAGGTGGACGTAGCGCGCTGCGTCACCGAGGGACGCCGCGACCGCCTTCCCCTCGTCATCGAGGACGTCACCGAAGACGACCTTCGCGCCCTCCGCCACGAGACCCCGCACATGTTCCGCGCCCATGCCCCGGGCACCTCCGCTGACCACCGCCACCGCACCTGTCAGCCTGGCCATCTTGGCCCTCCTTTCGACCTCGACATCGAGGGTCACTCCGCTCCGCCACGCCCAATCGCCAGGAGGAACACGGGAGAGACCGCCCTCCCTGCCCCGCCGATCACTCGGGTTACGAAGCGGGAGCGGGGAAGCGCTCGCTGCGTCACCACTGCGTCAGCGATTACCGGAATCGTGGCACTGGTGGAGCGTCACCGGCATCAGGGAACCCCATGAAGGGACGCCGGAAGCAGGCGCACGTCAGTCGCTGCGCAACGCGGTGTCGACGAGACCCTTGCGCGTACCCGGCGTCTGAATGAAGTATTCGAGTGACTCGAGACCTTCACGGAAATTGCTCTTGATCGGACGAGGAATCATGTCACCGCGAGGGTTGGCCACGAGTCCGCGCATACCGGCGATCTGACGCATCTGCGTGATGTTTCCA
>RFZO01000362.1 GCA_009920715.1 Actinomycetota bacterium
CGGCATACTCGGCTGGGCTTAGAGCCTTGATCGCCTTTTCCGGGAGATAACGCTCTCCGGTCTTTGACGATGGCTTTCCGCTCTTTGTGCGCCATTTCTGCTCCGTCCAGTTCTTCAGGCTTTGCTGGGGGGCTTTCATCCTTTATACCCCCCGCCTTTCTCTTTGTACTTCTTGGCCAGCAGCTGTGCTTTTCTAGCTGACCACTGGCCCGCTGCCGTGCCTTGTACCGCCTGAGCCTTGATGCTCTCAAACAACGACTTTCTCATACCCGGCTTGGTGTAGTTGCCAGCCTCATTGACCTTGGATACCTTACCGCCCTCTTTGTACTGAGTAAAGTCAGTGTCATCCCGACGGGCTTTCTTCTTCCCGCCGGGCATCTTGGAAGGGTTAATGGCACCCATGCCGCGTGAGGCCATCATGTCAGCAAGCCTTACCGCCGTACTTCATACCTTTAGCACCGGCCATCTTGACCATCGTGCCCTTGGTCTTGCCCTTAGAAGCAACGCCGTCACGGCTAGGGGCTGCAGTACGAACCGAACCCATCTTGCTAGGGGCGATCATGCCGCCTTTGGCGTACTTGGCCATACCGCCTTTTTTCATGCCAGCTTCTTTTTCTTCATGCTTAATCATGGACTTGGGAGCGCCCTTTTTCTTCATGAACGACACTTCCTTTTTCATCATTGCCTTGGACTCAGCCATACCGCCTCCTGATTTAGTGAACTCTTTTCCCACACTCTGCGGCACTCCGGCCTTTTTGGCAAACGCAGGGTTGTGGGCTACCGCCTGCATAAACCGTTCTTGCTTCTTCGACACTGCTGGCATTATCTACTCCTCATGATGCCACCGCGCTTGGCTGGCTGTGGAGCTTCTGGCGCTTGTTGAACCGGCTGCCCTGCGCTTCTTGCCATACCAGCCATCTGTGCAATCTGGGCTGGCGACATCTGCGGCGGCTGCATAATCCCTTGATCTCCACCTGCGCCTATGACCGTCGTTCTAGCTTGCTGGCTTGTCGCTGGTTGAGCGTAGCCGACCGGAATAGGCATATTGCTTGTCAACAGGTTGTACATCTGGGCATAGTTCTGTCCCTTGCGCTGTTGAGCCAGCTGCTGTGCCTCTTGTGCATATTGCTGCATTAAAGCCTGTTGTTGTGCTTGCCTTTGTGCCTGAGCGTTAGCTTCTGCTTTTGCCCTAGCTTCTGCTTCTCTTTGTGCTTGTGTAGCCTGTTGATA
>RFZO01000363.1 GCA_009920715.1 Actinomycetota bacterium
GGAGGAAACGGCTGCATTAGCGGGTCCGTACATGGCCAATCGCCACGGGTTGCAAGGTGGTTGCCTGGAGGGCGCTTTCGATGCCGTAGCGTAGCGCATCAAGCGGATCTTTCAAGGGGCTGCGTTTGTCGCCGTTCCACGTCTCGAAGCTCTTGATCAGCCCCTTGCATCGGGGGTCCACCAGGATTTTGCCCTCGGCAAGCAAGGTATTCACCTGTCGATACCCGGAGTGCAGGGTACCGGCGGCTTTGTAGGGAACGAGGATGCGGGGGAAGCGGTCGATCTCGACACGGTAGCAGGCGGCGAGGTAGCGACGGAGCGCGGCGTTGTCTTTGCGGACATCGCGGGCGATGGAGGCGGTTGAGCGGTCGCCGATCCAGAGGTCGATGTGGTCCCAGGCCAGGCCGTTACGGGTCAGCATCGCGGCGATGGCTTCGGCATCTTCCCGGCTGGAGGTCGATTTGTCCCCACCTGTCACTTCGTCCAGCACCCAGAAGCGGGAGGTTGAATGCTGGTAGGCCAGAAGGGTGGCAGCTTGACGACCGAGGCGGATACCGTGATCAAGGCTGACGATGCCCTGGCAATTGGGCGGCAGAGTCACCGGCTGAATGAAGTCGCGCGACCAGGCAGAAAGGTACTGATCGACCACCGCGCCGGTCCAGCCCGCACCCACACGGAGCGGCACCTCGGCAGCGGGGACCGAGGCCATCCACGCGGCAAGGCGGCGCTTGCTCATAAGCGGCGGCATACCGTTGACCGGCGTGAGGGCGGCTTGGGTGAGCGGGGTGTGCAGCTCGCGCACGGCGGACTTCTCGACCATCTCACGCATCCAATCTTGCGGCGGGCTGTCCGGGGTGATGGTCATCGAGCACCAGACCTGACCCGCCCGGCGTTGGACGCGCAGAACGACCTCGCCCCACATCTCCTCAGGGGGCGGCTCGTCGAGCACGACCACATCCACGGTAGCCCCGGCGATGCGGGTACTCCCCTGGCTATAGGTCGCAAACGTGATGAGGCTTCCCTTGCCCGGACCGTCCCGGAACACGATGCGCGGGGGCTTGCCCCGGAAGCCGAAGCCGGGCGAGAACTCGGCGTCAGGAGCTTCGTGTTTGGGGAGCATGTCCCAGAGCTTCGCCATGAGCGGTTCGATCTGCTCTTTGGAGATCGACACCACCAGGACGTTGACCGGGCCGGGCTTGCGGGCGGCGTAGGGTCCAGACGCCCGGATGA
>RFZO01000364.1 GCA_009920715.1 Actinomycetota bacterium
CCACCCGGCGGGTGCGACTCGGAGACGTCACGCCCCGTGGACGGCTGCGCCTCGACGCCGCGGTTCGGTACCTCCAGGACATTGCCCACGACGATGCCCGTGAGGCCGCCTATGCCGACAGGGACGGCTGGGTGGTCCGCCGAACGGCGGTCCGGGTCCACAAGTTCCCCGTCTTCCAAGAACCCCTCAGCCTGCAGACGTGGTGCAGTGGGCTGGGGTCGCACTGGGCAGAACGCTCCACCGTGATCGAAGGCGAGCGCGGCGGGCGCATCGAGGCCGCGGCGGTGTGGGTACACGTCGACCTGACAACGATGGCCCCGGCGAAACTCGCGGCCGACTTCCTCGCCGTTGCCGGTCCGGCAGCAGGGGGCAGAAAGGTCGGCGCCCGCGTGATGTTGCGCGGTCGTCCCGCAGCGAACGAGACGCGTCACCCGTGGCCGCTCCGGTTCTCCGACATGGATGCGCTCGGCCACATGAACAACGCCGCGTATTGGGAAGCGGTCGAGGAATGGTTGGGCGCACACCGCGACATGCGCGCACCACTTGACGTGGTGCTCGAGCATCTCGCGCCGGTGCACGCCGAACACGAAGTGGCGACGGTCGTGCGCGAGGCAGACGACCACACCATGATCTGGCACGAATCGGCTGGCGAGGTTGCTGCCGTGACGCAGGTGCGTCGGTCGCCCCTCAGCTGACGCGAACGTACTCGAGCAATCCCTCGCGTTCGCGACGGTCGAATTCACCCGCCAAGCGGAGATGCTCGAGGTGAGCGAAGGTTTCGCTGTCGGCCATCGGACCCTGGGCGCGAGCCGAGAAGAGATGCTTGGCGATGTCCATCACGGTTGCGGGGCGGTCGAAGTCGGCGCCGATCTGACGCAACTTGTCGAGACGTTCGACGTGGTGTTCCTTGATGTGTTCGACGCGTTCCACCACGTTTGTGAACGGTGACCCATGCGCGGGCAGTGCGAGCTTCAACTGTGTGCCGAGGTTCGCAACCTTGTCGAGCGAGGCGAAAAACCCGGCCAACGGATCGGCTGCGTACGACATCCCCGAGATGTGGGGCGTGATCGTGGGCAACACGTGGTCACCGCTGATGAGCAGACCTGAATCAGGGTCGAGCAGACAGAGGTGGTCTTCGGTGTGACCAGGGGTGTGAATGGCGAGCCATTCACGTCCGGCCAGCATCACGCGGTCGCCTTCATCGACACGACGATTGGGATGAGGTACCC
>RFZO01000365.1 GCA_009920715.1 Actinomycetota bacterium
ATCCTCGTGTTCGACCTCGGTGGCGGCACCTTCGACGTGTCGGTCCTCGAGATCGGCGACGGGGTGTTCGAGGTGAAGTCCACCCACGGCGACACCAACCTCGGTGGTGACGACTGGGACCAGCGGATCATCGACTGGCTCGTCGACACCTTCAAGGCGGCGCACGGCATCGACCTGTCGAAGGACAACATGGCCGTGCAACGACTCAAGGAAGCGGCCGAGAAGGCGAAGATCGAGCTGTCGCAGGTGCAACAGACGCAGATCAACCTGCCGTTCATCACTGCCACGGCCGACGGTCCCCTGCACCTCGACGAGCAGCTGACGCGGGCGAAGTTCCAGGACCTCACCTCCGACCTGCTCGATCGCTGTCGCATCCCGTTCGAGCAGGCCATCACCGACGCCGGCCTCACCAAGGGTGATGTCGACCACGTCGTGCTCGTCGGTGGTTCGACGCGCATGCCGGCCGTCGTCGATCTCGTCAAGGAGATGACGGGCAACGATCCGCACAAGGGTGTGAACCCCGATGAGGTCGTCGCCATCGGTGCAGCGGTGCAGGCCGGTGTGCTCAAGGGCGAGGTCAAGGATGTCCTCCTCCTCGACGTCACCCCCCTGTCGCTCGGCATCGAGACCAAGGGTGGGGTGATGACCAAGCTCATCGAGCGCAACACCACCATTCCCACTCGTCGCACCGAGGTCTTCACCACCGCCGACGACAGTCAGCCCTCGGTCGAGATCCACGTGCTCCAGGGCGAGCGCGAGATGGCTCAGTTCAACAAGACCCTGGGCAAGTTCCAGTTGGTCGACCTGCCCCCCGCCCCCCGTGGGGTCCCGCAGATCGAGGTCACTTTCGACATCGATGCCAACGGCATCGTCCACGTGTCGGCCAAGGACCGTGCCACCAACAAAGAACAGTCCATGACCATCACCGGTCAGTCCTCGCTGTCGAAGGACGCCATCGACCAGATGGTGAAGGACGCCGAGTCGCACGCCGAGGAGGATCGCAAGCGTCGCGAGGAGGCCGATGTGCGCAACACGGCCGACACCCTCGTGTACCAGACCGAGAAACTGCTCAAGGAGCAGGGCGACAAGATCTCGGCTGACGAGCGCGAGAACGTCGAGTCGAAGTTGGCGGAACTGAAGTCCGCCGTCTCCGGTTCGGACATGGACGCGATCCGCACCGCCACCGAGGCGCTGATGACCGCCAGCCAGCAGTTCACGCAGAAGCTC
>RFZO01000366.1 GCA_009920715.1 Actinomycetota bacterium
CGCCAGGACCCGGACGGCAACTGGTTGATGACGCGCATCAGCGAGGGCATGACCCAGTGGCGCATCACCGAGGGCGAGCACGCCGGTGCGGTCGGCTACGGAATGTCGGAGTACCTCGACCAGATCATCGACGACTCACCCGTCGGCATCGCCGAGTAGCGACACTCACGCGGCCGTCAGCCGCGCATCATCCAGAGGTCGATCAGCTTGCGGGCGATCGAGATGGAGCCGGGGATCATCGGCAGCTCGTCGCGGCGGTACCACTTCGCGTCCATGATCTCCTTCTCGTCGAGTACGAGGTCGCCCGAGCCGTAGCGCGCCGTGAACCCCAGCATCAACGAGTTCGGGAACGGCCACGGCTGGCTCGCCACGTAGGTCACGTCGCGAACGGTGATGCCCACCTCTTCGAACACCTCGCGGGCCACGGCCTGCTCGAGGTTCTCACCCGGCTCCACGAACCCGGCAAGGCACGAATACATCGGCACCTGGAAGTTCGCACCGCGCGCGAGAAGCGCCTCCTCATCATCACCCTCGCCGCGCGTGACCAGCGTGATGATTGCCGGCGAGAGTTTCGGGAAGTTCATCAACCTGCACGCAGGGCACACGAACGCGCGCTCGTTGTCGGCCAGCTGCGTCCTCTCGCCGCAGCGACCGCAGAAGCGGTGGGTGCGCGCCCACTCGACGATCTGCACCGCGCGCCCGGCAACCGCCCAGTCGGTCTCGCTGACGCGGCCGAACAAGGAATAGAGATCGGTCTCGGCGCCGTAGGCGGGGTCCTGTCCGTGCGGGACATCGATTCCCCAGACGGCGACAGAGCCGTGCATGCCGAGGAAGTGGTGGTCCCATCCGTCCTCCGCCGGCCGGTCATCGATGAACACCTTGGTCCCGATGACGTGGATGTAACGGTGTTCCGACGCATCCGGATGGATGTGCAGACCGGGGATGAACGGGTCGTTGTTCGCAGCCATTCCGACTGACGGTAGTTCGCGGACCCACGCCTAGGATGAGCCCATGGCAACCAAATCCTCAAACGTCGTGATCGTTGACGCGGTCCGCACCACCATCGGCCGCCGCAACGGCGGTCTCTCCACCCTCCACCCCGCGGACGTCCTCGGCCTCGTGCAGAAGGGCATCGTCGAGCGCACCGGCATCGACCCCGCCCAGATCGAACAGGTCGTCGGCGGATGCGTCAGCCAGGTCGGCGAGCAGG
>RFZO01000367.1 GCA_009920715.1 Actinomycetota bacterium
GACCTTTGATCCAGTACTTTACGGTAGAGGTAGTGACGAGCTAAACGGCACTTATCTTTTCAACTGTGACGGATGTGATTACACGGTTTTAGTATCTGATTATATTCTAACACCAACACCAACATCAACTGTCACACAAACACCAACTATAACACCCTCTGCAACACCTACAAAAACACCAGGTGCTTCACCGGATTCCACACCAACTGTTACACCAACCCCTACTCTAACATCTACAAATACATCAACACCAACAGTTACAGGCACACCTGGAACTTCACCCACAAATACACCAACTCTAACACCAAGCCCAACTCCAACAATAACATCTACAGGAACACCAGGTGCCTCACCATCAGAAACTCCAACCGAAACACCAACTGAAACACCCACACCAACAGTTACTAAAACCCCTGGTGCATCTTCTGATCCAACTCCTACTAATACCGAAACACCAACTACTACACCTACTACCACACCAACCGGTACATCTACACCAACGATAACACCTACAGTCACACCTAGTTTATCATGTAACATATGTGTAACTTACACTATTGATCAAACAGGAGTGGCGACAGGATACTATTCCTACTTGAATTGTAACGGTGATATAATAACAAGTTTTGCAGTTCTATCAGATTCTGTTATCGAAACAGAATGTATTGCTTTCGGTGAAATAAACTGGGTTTCTGGAGGTGTTGGAATCGTATCACCAAATGTTGGAATATGTGGTAATGTATGTATTCCATCACCCACACCATCGAAAACACCAACTCGGACACCAACACCTACAGTTACCAAAACACCAACCGTAACTCCAACACGAACTCCGACACCAACCCAAACAGTCTTCTCTTACTTGGGTAGAACTACTCCAGATGCTATAAACGCAGCTGGTGCTTGTTCAACTTATCAAACAGTCAGAGCTTATTATAGTACTAAACAATTAGCGTCTTTAATTAATGGAGATATTATTTATGACGACGCGGGTCTTACAACACCTACAAATGGTGGCGGAAGGTGGATAGCACTCACAGTTGGTGGAGTTGGGACAAAGAGACCTATCCAGATTAACACAAACGGATCAGTAATGAGCTCTTATTATTGCATATAAAAAAAACACACCCGTAGGTGTGTTTTCAGTTTAGTAAAACGAATAGTTTTTTTTAAGCTTCTTGAACTTCAGCAGGTGTTACCT
>RFZO01000368.1 GCA_009920715.1 Actinomycetota bacterium
GCTCGATGTTCGCGATCGCCTTCTCGGCGTCGTTCGCGTTCGAGGGCAGGAACGCCATACCGCAGGCGTAGGCGCCGCGCACGGGCAGTTCGAAACCGGCGACAGCACGCAGGAACTTGTCCGGGATCTGGATGAGAATGCCCGCTCCGTCACCCGTGTCGGCCTCGGCTCCCGTCGCACCGCGGTGTTCCATGTTGCACAACGCACCGACACCGCGAGCGACGATGTCGTGGCTCGCGACGCCCTTCATGTTCGCGACGAACGAAACGCCGCAGGCATCGTGTTCGAACCGCGGGTCATAGAGACCGGTCGCAGGACGGTAGAAGGGGGAATCGGTTTGCGTCGTCACATCACACCTCTTACGGAGGGTTCTCGGCGCGGTGCCGTGCAGGTTTTGCACGATTTCGCTCCGAGAACTGGGCTGAGACCCGGACTGGTCCGGATTATGTAGCCACAGGGGACGACGCTGGCCCGAGCGGTTCGCTCAGGCTACCGCCCTAAGCGGGGTCAGCGAAAGCCGTTTTGCGTTTTTCGAAGTTGGCCATCACGGCCTCGACCTGGTTCGGCTTGCCGATCAGGCCGCCGATGATCCGGCGCTCTTCTGCGAACTGCTCAGCCGCCTGTTGCGTGAAGAGGCGGTTGATCAGGGCCTTGGCCCCGCGCACTGCGTCGGGGCTGCGATCGGCAATTTCGGCCGCCATGGCGAGAGCGTCATCGAGCGGCTTGTCGGAGATGCGCGTCGCGAGACCCATTTCATACGCCTCGAGGCCGCTGAAGACGCGCGCAGTGAAGACGATGTCCTTCACGAGGTCGGGGCGAGCGAGGCGCGAAAGAACAAGGGTCCCCGTCATGTCGGGCACGAGACCCCAGTGCACTTCGCGCACAGACATCTGTGTGTCGGGATGCACGATGCGAATGTCGGCGCCGAGAGCGACCTGGATGCCGCCGCCGAGCGCATGGCCATGGACCGCAGCAATCACGGGGACGGGAATCTCTTGCCACACCCACGCTGACTGCTGGCCGAGATGCGTGATGCGGCCAGGCGCCATGTCGGAGGCAGCGGGCTGGCGTTCACCCTCGCTTTTCGCACCACCGGCCATCTGCTGGAACGATCCGAAGTCGAGACCCGCGCAGAACGACGACCCCTCACCCGACAGCACCACACAGCGCACGTCGCGGCGGGTCTTCAACTCTTCGCCG
>RFZO01000369.1 GCA_009920715.1 Actinomycetota bacterium
CTCCGTCGGCTGGGCACCCTTCAGCAGCCAGGCGACGGCCTTGTCGTTGTCGATCTTCAGCGTGGAGGGCTCGGTGCGGGGGTTGTACTGGCCGAGGATCTCGATGAAGCGGCCGTCACGGGCGCGGCGCGAGTCTGCCGCGATGACGCGGTACTGCGGTTGCTTGGTCTTGCCGACGCGGGTGAGGCGCAATTTGACTGCCATGTGCGATGTTCTCCTGGAAAGGACCCGTTCTGG
Organism: Actinomycetota bacterium; assembly: GCA_009920715.1. Taxonomy (GTDB): domain Bacteria; phylum Actinomycetota; class Acidimicrobiia; order Acidimicrobiales; family Ilumatobacteraceae; genus UBA2093. The sequence goes on from RFZO01000369.1 coordinate 238, forward strand.
GACTAGGTAAGGCTAGCGGTGCCCCGTGCCGAGCCCCAACGGACCCGGGACCACGTTTTCAGCGACCGAACGGCGGGAAACCGGGAGGGGTCCCCGGGCCACCAGGGCCACCAGGGAGACCCGGGATGCCGCCCTGACCGCCGAGGAGATCGCCCAGTTCGCGCATGGCCTGGCGCTTGTTCACCTTGCCGGCCTTGCCTTTCCCCTTGCCCTTGCCCGCGGCGGGTCCGGCGAGCGCACCCATCCGCTTCATCATCTTCTGCATCTCGGAGAACTGTTTGATGAGCCGGTTCACGTCGGCGACCTCGGTGCCGCTGCCCTTGGCGATGCGCGTGCGGCGGCTGCCGTTGATGATCTCAGGCCGGGCGCGCTCCTCCCTGGTCATGGAACGGATGATGGCCTCGGTGACCTTCACTTGGTCGTCGCCGATCTCTGCGTTCTTCAGTTCCTTCGGCATGCCGGGAAGCATCCCGACGAGGCCGGAGATGGGACCCATCTTCTTCACCTGCTGGAGCTGCTCGAGGAAGTCCTCCAGCGTGAACTGGCCCTCCATGAGCCGTTCGGCGGCCTTCTCGGCCTGCTCCTTCTCGAACACCTGCTCGGCCTGCTCGATGAGCGACAGCACGTCGCCCATGCCGAGGATCCGCCCGGCCATGCGGTCGGGGTGGAACTGCTCGAACGCGTCGATGCGCTCACCAGTCGCGGCGAACGCGATGGGCCTGCCGATGACACTCTTCACCGACAGCGCCGCGCCGCCGCGAGCGTCGCCGTCGAGCTTGGAGAGGATCACGCCGTCGATGGACAGCCTGCTGTGGAACGCTTCTGCGGTGCTGACGGCGTCCTGGCCGATCATCGCGTCGATGACGAGGAAGGTGTAGTCGGGCCGCACGGCCCCCGAGATGTCCGCGACCTGCGTCATCATCTCCTCGTCGATGGCGAGACGGCCGGCAGTGTCGACGATGA
>RFZO01000370.1 GCA_009920715.1 Actinomycetota bacterium
CAGAACGATGCGGAACAAGAGTGCGATGCCCAGTCGACTCGGTGCCACATCAGCCCAGGCCCCCGCATTCAATACCTCCGACCATCCCCGGCCGGTGACCCACGCCCCCTGCAGCACGAAGTGCGCGACGGTGCCCGCGAGAGTGAGCAGGATTCCGGAGAGCATCACCACGCGCACGCGCGATGAACCGAGGAACTGGGTGCCCCACGAGACGGTCACCGCACCGAGGAGCAGGAGCACACCGAGGAACGCCGTGAACCGTGCCGTGCCGATGGGGATGCCGAGCGGCGACTTCTCCTGCACGGCGGCAACCACGCTGTCCACCAGCGCCCCGCCCGTGCCCGTGCTCACCGAGCCGATCTCGAACGGGAACGCGCCGTTCACGGGGTGACCGTCCGCGCTGGTCACTCTCCACACCACCACGTAGGTGCCTTCCGCGAGTCGCGGAAGATCGGCCACCACGACGGAAGCATCGTTCGCGAGAAGTTCGGGGCGCCCCAGGGCAACTTCCTTCTGCGCGGAATCGAAGAGACGCAGGCTGGACAGACCCGCCTCCACGTTCTCGTCGAAGTCCAGCACCAACTGCTCCGGCGCGGCAGGGAGGACGGACGACGCGGCAGGCACGGAATACACCAGCACTGCATGCGCCGACGCTGGTGACGGTGCCACGAACAGCGCCCCGGCCGCAGCTGCGAGGAACGCGGCAACAAAACTGCGGAGGCGGACGTTCGGGAGTCTCACAGCCCAGGTCCGTCGGGCAGGCCGTCCACTCGGGCGCGGTTGATGAGCCAGGCAAGGCGCAGCTTGTCGGGTAGTTCCATGGCCCGTGCCGGCAGCTGGGTGAGACCCATGGGATGGCTGGCCGCCCATGCCATCTTCTGACGGTCCAGTTCCATCCGCACGAACAGGTCGGGCCACTCCTCGTGGCCGATGCCGACATCGAGGTCGGTGAGGTGGACGGTCACCTCGCGGAGGCGCCGGTACGGGACGTCCGCGATCGGAACGGACGCTCCTGTCGCGACGATGCCGTGGCCGGTCCACATCGTGGCGTCGCCACGGAACCACAGAGCCTCCAGTGCGTACACGCTGGCGCGCACGTTCGCGACAAGTGTCGCCGCGGGGTCGACCGCACCGTCCTCGATGCCGCGGTTCCTCTCCTCCATCCCGCCGGGGTACTGCAGCCCCTCCTCTCCGCGTCCC
>RFZO01000038.1 GCA_009920715.1 Actinomycetota bacterium
GGGGCCCCGCGGGGCCCCCGTTCGACGTTCCCGGACAGCCCGGTCAGTCGGCGACGAAGCCCTTCCAGTTCCCCATGTACCCGATGAACATGTCGGACAGCCCCTCGTCGCGCAGCGTCGCGCGCGGAACGGGGAGCGCACGCACGACGAACCCGGGGTCTGCGGCCACGAGGCGCGGGAAGTCGTGGTGCAGGATCGCGCCGCGCCCCACCGCCACGAAATCAGCCCCGTTCTCCAGTGCGAAACGGCAGTCAGCGGCCGAATAGAGCTTCCCCGCCACTGCGAGCCTCACGGCTCCGCGGTCGACACCGGCGAACACGTCGATGAGCCTCAGGTCGGTGAAACCCTCGTCCACCCCGTTCTTCGTCACGTCCCACAGTGACATGTCGACGAAGTCGACCTTGGCCAGGCGCACCGAGAGGTTGAACGATTCACCCGTGCGCGCGCGGATGCCGTCGATGATGTCAAACAGCACGCGCGAGCGGTTCTCCAGTGATCCGCCGTAACGGTCCGTGCGCCGGTTGAGCTCCGGCGAGAGGAACTGGGCAATCACGTATCCGTGGGCACCGTGCAGCTCCACACCGTCGTAGCCCGCCCGTTCGGCCCGCACCGCGGCAGCGACGAAGTCCTCCACGAGCTGCTCCACCTCGGCCGTGGTGAGCGCGCGGGCCCCGGTCTCGGGGTCGTCGCTCGGGCACACCGGGTCGGTGCCGATGATCTCCTTCGGGGACCTGTTCCCCGCATGATGCAGCTGCACGATCGCGAGGCTGTGGTGCCGCTTGATCTCGCGCGCGAGACGCATGTGACCGTCGAGGTGCTGGTCGCCGAAGATGCCGAGCTGGCCGGAGAACCCCTTGCCGACCGCCTGCACGTGGGAGGCACACGTCATCGTGAGGCCGAACCCGCCCTCGGCGCGCATCGTGAGCCACTTGTACTCGGCCTCGGAGAGCGTGCCGTCCTCGTTGCTCTGCTGGTTCGTCAGCGGCGCCAGCATGAAGCGGTTGGCCATGGCCGGACCGTGGGCGAAAGTGACCTCGTCGAACAGCGTCGTCATGCGGGACAGTCTTGTCAGTCGCCGAGCTCGACGGCGAGTTCGCCGAGGCGCAGTTCGCCCTCCTTCGTCTGCCCGCCGCGGGCGAGGAAATTCTCCATGGCGGTGCGGGCCCGCGGGTCGCCGAGCAACCGGTTGAACCCGCCCGACTCGGCGAGGAGAGCGTCCTCCACGCCGGTGTCGTTGCGCAGCACGGACGCCTTTGCCTCTCTCACCGCGTTCGGGGGGAACGACGCGATCCGCCTGGCGAGAGCGACGGAATGCGCGAGCGGGTCGGCCACAACGCGGTTCACCCATCCCCACGACTCCGCCGTCGCGGCATCGATGTCCTCGCTGCCCAGGACAACCTCCATCGCCCTGTTCCGTCCGATCAACCTGGGCAATCTCACCGTCCCGCCGCCGCCCGGGAGGATGCCGAGCGCGACCTCGGGCTGGTTGAACACGGCGCGCGGGGATGCGAACCTCATGTCGCACGCAAGCGTGAGTTCGCTGCCGCCGCCGCCCACCCGGCCGTCGATCGCGGCAATGGTGGGTTTGGGCATCGTGCGGAAGTTCTCGCACATCCGGTCGAAGTCGGTGAGTGTGCCCGGGGTGCCCATGTCACGGGGCAACGAGAGGATCAACGACACGTCGAAGTGGGCGATGAAGAAGTCAGGGTTGGCCGACGCGAGCACCACTGCGCGCACCCCGTCGTCGCTCGCCAGTTCGTCCGACACGCGGACCATCGCGGGGTAGAGCGAGAGGTCGAAGAGGTTGACGGGCGGGTTGTCGATGGTGACGACGGCGACGCCGTCGGACACGTCCACCCTGAGCGCGGGGCGTCCGTCCGCTGTCACGGCTGCTACAGCAGGCCCTTCAACGCCGCCCGGGTCTCCGAGATCTCGTCCGGTGTCCCGCCGAACTCGACGGCGGCGAAATCGGTGACACCGATGCCCGCCAGCGCGGCGACGCGGTCCTGAACCTCGGCCACCGACCCGGTGATCGCGATGTCGGCGGGGCCGGCCGCACCCTCCTTGTCGAGCATGGCGCGGTAGCTGGGCAGCGTGCCGTACACGGCGAACACCTGTGCCGCGCGCTCGGCGGCGGCGGCCTTGTCGGTGGTGACACAGACGGGCAGCGCCGCGATCACGCGCGGTGCGGGCCGCCCGAGCTCCTCGGCCGCGCGGGTGATGGTGGGGATGGTGTGGCCGGACAGCGTCGCCGGCCCCGTGCACCACGTGAGCGTGCCGTCGGCCATGGCGGCGGTGACGCGGAGCATCTGCTCACCGAGGGCCGCGACGACCACGCCGAAGCCGGTGGAACCCTTCGCGTCCACACGGGCGTGCACCCGGTAGTCCTGGCCGTCGAAGTGCGCGGTCTCCCCGCGCGAGATCGGCATCAGTACGCTGAGGTACTCACGCAGGTGCCGCACGGGCTTGTCGTAGCTCATGCCGAGCATGTTCTCGATGACGATCTTGTGGCTGAGCCCGATGCCGAGGGTCAGACGGTTGCCGGAGGCCGCAGCGACGGTGTGGCACTGCTGGGCGATGGCGTGCGGGTGGCGTGGGTACGTGGGGACCACGGACGTGCCCAGCTCGATGCGCGGCACCTCGCGCCCCACGATGGCCAGGCAGGTGAGCGCGTCATGACCGAAGATGTTGGGGGCCCAGTAGCTGGCGAACCCGTCGGCCTCGGCCGACCTCGCCTCGGCGACCACGTCGTCCACCGTCCCGCCGTTGACCGCACCGCCGAAAATTCCGTACTTCATGGACGGCGACGGTACCAGTCGTGCGGTTGCGGGGCCCTGTTCAGGCCAGGCTGACCAGCTCCAGCCAGTCGTCGCTGAAGTAGTCCACCTGGCCGTCGGGCATCAGCAGGACCTTTGTCGGCTGGAGTTGCCGCACGAAGTCGGTGTCGTGGCTGACCATGATGACCGATCCCTTCCACGACTCGAGCGCGTCCGCCACCGCCTCGCGGCTGGCAGGGTCGAGGTTGTTGGTGGGCTCGTCGAGGAGCAACACGTTGTTGCGCCCGACCATGAGCATGGCGAGGGCGAGCTTCGTCTTCTCACCGCCCGAGAGCGTGCCGGAATCCTGGAACACCTTCTCGCCCTGCAGGCCGAACATGCCGAGCAGAGAGCGCAGTTGCGTCTCGGTGAGGGTGCTGCCGGCGGGCAGTTCGCGCCGCATGTGCCACAGCAGCGACTGGTGCGGATCGAGAAGGTCATGCTCCTGTGCGAAGTACCCGGCGCTCACGTTGTGGCCCCATTCGAAGTGGCCGAGGTTGGCCGTGGTCTCCCCCGCCAGGATCCGCAGCAGGGACGTCTTTCCCGCCCCGTTCAGGCCCAGCACCAGCAACCGCTCTCCGCGGCCCAGGTCGAACGCGACGTCCTCGAACACCGCGGGACCGCCGTAGGCCTTCGACAGCCCCCGCGCGGTGATGACCGTCTCTCCCGCCTGCGGCGGGTCGGGGAAACGAACGTTGATTTTTCGGTCGCGGCGCACCGGCCCGACACCCTCCGACTCGATGCGGGCGATGCGCTTCTCGATGCTGTGCGCCATGGCCGCCTTGGTGGCCTTCGCGCCGAATCGGTCGACAACCTCCTGCAGGCGCGCCACCTCCTTCGCCTGCATCATCGCCTTCTTCGCGAGTCGCGCCTCGTCCTCCGCGCGCGCCCTGCGGTACTGGCTGTAGGTGCCGCGGTACTCGACGACGGCCCCGGTGTCGTCCTCGTCGGGGCGGTCGAGATGGAGGACGCGGGTGATGGCCTCGTCGAGGAGATCGAGGTCGTGACTGATGACGAGGAGGGCGCCCTTGTAGTTGCGCAGGAAGTTCAGCAGCCAGTTCTTCGCGTCGATGTCGAGATGGTTGGTGGGCTCGTCGAGAAGCAGCATGTCGCTGCCGGCGAAGAGGATGCGCGACAGCTCCACCCGCCGTCGCTCGCCGCCGGACAGCACGCGCAGGGCGAGATCAAGGCGGTCCGCCTTCAGGCCGAGACCCGCGGCGATCGAACGGGCCTCGCTGTCGGCGGAGTACCCGCCTTTCATGCGGAACTCGTCCTCGGCCCGCACGTAGCGGTTGACGTTGCGCTCGCTCGCGTCCTCCTCCATCGCGATGCGCAGCTTCTCGAGGCGCTCCAGGTCGGCGTCGATGTCGCGCCCGGAGAGGATGTGCGAGATGGCAGAACGTCCGTCGTCCACGGTGGAGGCCCGCGGGTCCTGGGAGAGGTACCCGGTCATGCCGGTGCGCACCACCTTGCCGGCCGCGGGTTCGTTGTCGCCGCCGAGAACCTTGAACATGCTGGTCTTGCCCGCGCCGTTGCGGCCGACGATGCCCACCTTGTCGCGGGCCATCACGGTGAAGGTGGCACCCTGCACCACGTTCTTGCCGCCGACCTCGACGGTGAGGTTCTGCACCTGCAGCATGGCTACGGCCTCGTGCTCGTGGTTGCGCCCGGCTGCGCGGGGACCGTGGTGACGGTGGCGACCGCGGTGGAGGAAGGTGCCGCTGTCCCCGGCGGGATGGTGGCGGCCGGGGCGGAAGTGACGGGGGCGCCGACCGCGGTGGTCGTGGTGGTCGCACCGCTCACCCGCGTGTCGTCGGTGAACTTGGCGTCGATGCACCCGGGGGTGCCGGCAGGAGCCTGGCCGAGTGCGGCGGCGACGGATCTCACGAGGAGCTCCCGGCCGAGCGTGGTGGGGTGCACGCCGTCGCTGTTCAGCACCCCGGGTTGGACCGAGGCGGTTCCCCAGTCGAGAACTGTCACGTTGTCGTTGGCCACGTCGAGCTCGCGGATGACATCGTTGACGGCCTGCTGTGACGGGCGGAACAGCGTGGTGGTGAGGAGCAACGTGGGGCGCGGGGCGAGCGACACGACGATGCGCTCCATGTCCTGGCGGTACCGGTCGATGCTGGCGCTCGGGTTGGTGCCGAGCAGGACCACCGCGGCATCCCATCCCTCGTAGATGCGCTCGCGCAGCACCTCGCGGCCGAAGGCGGCCGGTTGGCCGGACTCGGCCTCCACCACGGAGCGCCAGCCCAGCGTGCGGAGCGCGTTGCACATGAGGTTTCCGTAGCGCGCCGCGGTGCCCGCGAGGATCGAGTCACCGATCACGATCACCCTGTTGCCCGTGGATCTCGCACCGATGGTCTCGCCCTGGATCCCGGGAACCGCGAGATCCGCCCCGTCGACCGTGAGGCTCTCCCCCGGGGCTCCCGCGCCGGGGATGCGCCCGATACCCGCGAGCACCGAATCACCGGTTGCCGACGCACCGCCGCACGACGCGAGCAGGAGACAGGCAACGAGGGCCGTGGGGCGGGTTCGGCGGGCGGGCATGAGCCCCACACGCTATTGGCAGGGTGCGCGGACCGCCCGCCACCCCGACGGGCCGGTTACTGCTGTCCGCCCCGCTGTGCCCGCAGCTCGTCGCGGATCTCGATGAGCAGGTCGTTGGTGGACACCTCGCCGGCCGCGGATTCGTCGTCCTTGTCCCGGAACCTGTTGTAGAGCTTGACGACCACGAAGAGCGCCAGGGACACGAGGATGAAGTTGATGGCGGAGGTCGCGAAGGCACCGAGCTCGATATGGCTGCCGTTGATGGACACGTACTTCTTCGAGAAGTCGGGCTGCTTGCCGCCGAAAATTGCACCGATGAGGCCGCCGAGGATGCCCGGCTGGGTGGCGCTCCCCGCGAAAGAGTCGACGACCGTCTTGAACGCCGCACCCATCACGAACGCGACCGACAGGTCGACCACGTTGCCGCGGTTGATGAACTCGCGGAACTCCTGCACGATCCCGCGCCTGGCGATCTTCTCCTTCGCCAGTTTCTCGACTTTCTCGATGATCTCGGGCATGGGCCGAGACTATTCGGTGACGAGGTCCTCGAATCGGTCAACCTTGCGCAGCGAGGGGAAGAGGCGCCAGAACAGGGCGACGATGCCGAGCGTCGCGATCCCACCGCCGACCACAGTTGCGGGCACCCCCACCGCCGCCGACACCGCACCCGACTCGAAGGCGCCGAGCTCGTTCGATGCGCCGATGAACACACCCTCCACCGCCGACACCCGCCCGCGTTTCTCGTCGGGCGTCACCAACGGGACGATGGAACTGCGGATGAACACACTGACCATGTCGGCCGCAGAGCCCACCAGCACGGCGATGAACGCCACCACGTAGCTGTGGGTGAGTCCGAGGACGATGGAGTGCACGCCGAACACGGCGACGACGATGAGGAGCGTGCGGCCCACGTGCTTCGTCACCGGGCGTGACGCCAGGAAGATCGCCATGAGCGCGGCACCGATGCCCGCCGAGGCGCGCAGCCACCCGTAGGCCACGTCACCCACACCCAGGCGTTCCTCGGCGATCACCGGCAGCAGCGCGATGGCGCCGCCGAACAGCACGGCGAAGAGGTCGAGCGAGATGGCGGCGAGCAGGATCGGGGTGCGCCGGATGAAGTGCAGCCCCTCCATCGCCATCCTCAGGGTGGGCCTCTCCTTGCGCTGGAATTCGGCGCCGGTGCGCGGCACCTTGATGGTCGTGAAGGCGAGAATCCCGGCCGACATCAGCACGGCGGCCGTCGCGTAGGCGACCCACGGCTCGATGGCGTAGAGGAACCCGCTCACGGCCGGGCCCACGATCGCGGCACCCGTCCACGTGGCCGATGACAGGGCGATCACGCGCGGGAGACCGCCCTCGGGCGCGATCAACGGGGGGATCGTGCGGACCGCAGGGCTGGCGAACGCCCGCATCACCCCGAAAAAGAACGCCAGAACGAACATGAACATCGTGCCGGTCGGCCCAGTTCTCGCGTAGAGCATGAACCCCGTTGCCGTGAGCACCTCGCCGGAGAAGGCGATGAGCACCACCTTCTTGCGGTCGAAGTGGTCGGCCACGGTTCCCGTGACGAGCACGAGGAGCACCGCGGGGAGAAACTCGGCGAGACCCAGCCAGCCGATGTCCAGTTCGTTGCCGGTGATGTCGTAGACGTGCTTGCCGAGCGCGGCCGCCTGCAGCATCACGCCGACCGTCATCGTGAACTGCGCCACCAGGAACGCCGTGACGCCCGGCGCCGCCAGCACCTGCCGGCCGGTGGGCACCGTGTGCCCGGTCGGTTCGGTCACCGCGCGGTCCAGCCGCCGTCGACCACGACGGACTGGCCCGTCATGAACGACGAGGCATCACTCGCCATGAAGAGGATCGCTCCGTCGAGCTCGTGCTCGGCGCCCATGCGAGGGATCGGCGAGTTCTGCTGCACGTACTTCTGCGAGCTCTCGTCGGTGTCCATGCCTGCCGTCATCTCGCTGACGAACCAGCCGGGGCACAGCGAGTTCACGCGCACGCCCTTGCGGGCCCATTGCGCGGCGAGCTCCCTCGAGAGCGCAATGACCGCGCCCTTGCTGGCCGCGTAGTTCGCCTGCTTGACCGGGGTGCCCGCGACCATGCCCAGGATGGACGCAACGTTCACGATGGCTCCCGAGCGCTGCGCGACCATGTGCTCCCCGACCAGCTTGCACAGGTGCCACACCGCAGTGGTGTTGACCTCCACGGTCTCGCGGAACTGGCCGAGCGTCTCGGACTCGATCGGGATCTTGTGCGTGATGCCGGCGTTGTTCACGAGGATGTCCACCGTGCCGAACCGCTCGACGACCGCGCGGACCATGGCCTCGCGCTGGTTCTCTTCGGCGACGTCGCACTGCACCGGGAACGAACCCGGGAGTTCGGCCGCGAGCGCCTCCAGGCGGTCGAGGCGGCGCGCAGTGACGGCCACCTGCGCACCGGCGGCGTGCAGCACGCGCGCGAACCGGGCTCCCAGCCCCGACGACGCGCCCGTGACGATCGCGACCTTCCCGTCCAGCCTGAACTGTGCGAGCGGATCGAGTGGTGCGGGACCGGCCATGCGCCGAGGCTATTCGGCACGGGGCACTGTGCCAGCATGGGACCGTGAAGGTTCGCGTCGGCTACGGCCTCGGTGTGCGCACGAAGTTGAACGACACCGGTTTCCTCGACGTCGTGGATGCCCTCGAACGGCTGCGTTTCGACAGCCTGTGGCTGAGCGAGAGAATCGGCGGCGAGGCTCCGGACCCGCTGGTGGCGATGTCGTTCGCGGCCGCGCGCACCACGCGGCTCAAGTTCGGGATGAGCGTGATGGTGCTCCCCGGGCGCAACCCCGTGGTGCTGGCGAAGGAACTCGCCACCCTCGACCGCATGTCCGACGGCCGGTTGCTCCCCGCGTTCGGCCTGGGTGCCGCCGACCCGCAGGAACAGCAGGCGTTCGGTGTGGAGCGCGGCAAGCGGGCGAAGATGTTCAACGAGGCTCTCGCGGTCGTGCGCAGCTGCTGGACCGACGAGACCGTCACCTTCCACGGCGAGCACTACGACTACGAGGGCGTGAGGGTGGAACCCAAGCCCAGGCAGTCCCCTCCCGACGTGTGGCTGGGCGGCATCGCCGAGAGCGAACTGAAGCGCGTGGGCAGGCTGGCCGACGGATGGTTGCCGAGCTTCGTGACGCCGGCCGACGCCGAGGCGGGCTGGCACATCATCAACACCGTGGCCCGCGAGCACGACCGCGAGATCGAGGACGAGCACTTCGGCGTGCTCATCCCGTACTCGTCGGGGCCGGCACCGGAGCCGGTGCTCGCGGGACTGCGTGCGAGACGCCCGGACCTGGACGACATCTCCCAGATCGTGCCCCAGGGATGGGACGAGCTCACCCGCACCATCAACCGGTTCATCGACGTGGGCGCCTCGAAGTTCGTGGTGATCCCGCTGGTGGAGCCCGCCTCGCCGGGTGCGTGGGTTGCCCACCTCGAGGAAGCGGCCTCCGTGCTGAAGCCGCTCGAGAACTGACCGGCGGCTACTTCTTCTTCGTCTTCTTCGTCCCGGCCGGCTTCTTCGCCGCAGTCGTCGACTTCTTCGCTCCAGCCGACTTCTTCGTGCCCGACGCCGTCTTCAGGCCCGCAGGATCGAAGTTGGCGACGAAATCGATGAGGAGACGCGTGCCGAACGCCGTGGCCCCACGGTTCAACCAGCCGTTGTCGCCGTCGGCCTCCATCGGCCCCGCGATGTCGAGGTGTGCCCACGGGATGCCACCGGTGAACTCGTTCAGGAAGAGCGATGCGGTGATGGCACCACCGTACGGGCCGCCCACGTTCTTCATGTCGGCCACGTTCGAGTCGAGCAGCGCGCGGTAGTCCTGGAACAGCGGCAGCTGCCAGATCAGCTCGTCGGTGCGCCGGCTGGAGGCGAGGAGCTGGTCGACCACGCCCTGGTTGTTGCCCAGCACGCCCGCCATCTTCTTGCCGAGCGCGGCCATGCACGCGCCGGTGAGGGTGGCGATGTCCACCATGGCATCGGGCTTCGTCTCGGCGCCGAGCGAGAGTCCGTCGGCGAGGATCAGGCGCCCCTCGGCGTCGGTGTTGTGGATCTCGGCGGTCTTGCCGTTGCGGAAAGTGAGCACGTCGCCCAGCTTCATGGCCGACCCGCTCGGCAGGTTGTCGGTGCACATCAGATATGCAGTGACGTGGGTCTTCACCTTCAGCGCGCGCAGGGCGCTCATGGCGCCGAGGACGGCGGCGGCGCCGCTCATGTCCATCTTCATGCTCGCGTGGCTCGCGTCGCTGGGCTTCAGCGAGATGCCGCCCGAGTCGTACATCACGCCCTTGCCAACGAGGACGACCTTCTTCTTCGCCCCGGCCGGTGCCCACACCAGCTTGACGACGCGCGGCGGCTCCACGCTTCCCGCGTTGACGCCGACGATGCCCCCGCAACCCATGGCCTGCAGCTGCTTCTTGTCGTACACCGTTGCGCGCAGACCGGACTTCTTGGCGATCGCCACCGCCTCGCGGGCGAACCTGGTGGCGGTGAGGTGCGACGGTGGCGTGTTCGCGTGGTCACGGGCGGTGCACACCGCGGTGGCCACTGCGGTGCCCTCGGCGATTCCCGTGCGGACCTGTGCGTCGGCGGACAGCAGCACCACCTTGCGCAGGGCGGGGACGGAGGACTTGTCGTGCTTCAGGTCCGCCCAGCGGTGCAGCGCGAGCGCGGCCCCCTCCACGAACACCTTGGCTGCGGCACGACGGTCGAGCCTGCCTGCGCCGGCGATGGAGGTTGCCATCGACGCGTGGCGCGAGCACGCGCGCGCAGCAGCCGCACCGATGTTGCGCATGGTGTTCTCGTCGAGGTCCTTCACCGCACCGATGCCGACGAGCACACGTGCCGTCTTCGACCGCGCCGCGGGAGGCAGGGCAAGCGTGCTGCAGCACCGGCCCTCGAAGCCCATCGCGGCGAGCTGGGCGCGGGTGAGGCCGATCTCTGCCGGCACGGGTCCGTCGCTCGCGACAGGAATGGCGACCACTGCGGTGCCCGCAGGGACGGACTTGGACGAGGTGAAGGTTGTGCGCATGCCCACACTTTATGTGGGCGCACCCGTTGCGGACCGTGCCGCTACAGGCTGCTGACGGGGCGGGAGTTGCCCTCCTGCCACCTCGCCATGGTCCACAGCAGGTCGGACAGGCGGTTCAGATAGGGCACCACGTAGCTGGGGGGCGGCGCGGCACCGAACGCCTGGCGCTCTGCCCTGCGCACGGTGGTGCGGGCGAAGTCGAGCCACGCGGCAACAGGGTGCTCCCCGGGCACGACGAACTCCGTCGGGGGATCGAACCTCGTGTCGAGGTCGTCGATGATGGTCTCGAGCCTGTCGACCATCTCGCTCGTCACGCAGCTGCGGCCGGGCTCCAGCTTGTGACGGTTGGCGGGGAGCGTGGCGAGTTCGGCCATCAACACCCAGAGGTCGCGCATCACGGGAACGACGATCGTGTCCACTTCGCTGCCGTGCCCCGCGGCCACCCTGACGAGACCGATCACAGCCTGTGCCTCGTCGACTGCACCGTACGCACGCGGCAGTTCGGAGTCCTTGGGGACGCGTCCGCCGTAGAAGAGACCGGTGGTGCCGTCGTCACCTTCCCGGGTGTAGATCTTCTCTCGTGCCATGCATGTCACAGGCTATTGCGGCCCGGTCCGGATAACTGGAACGCCCGGCGTGACATCCAGCCAAGTAGCGTTTGACGGGTCATGGCACGCCAGCCCTACACAGAAGCCATCCGCGAGCGGGTCATCGTGTTCGACGGGGCCTTCGGCACCTTCGTCCAGGGCCTCGACCTCGGCCCGGACGACTTCGGCGGCGCCTCGCTCGAGGGCTGCAACGAGATGCTCACCGTCACGCGGCCCGACGTCATCGAGCAGATGCACCGCGCCTTCCTGGACGCCGGGGTCGATGCCATCGAGACGGCCAGCTTCGGCAGCTTCTCCACCGTTCTCGCCGAGTACGACATTCCCGGTCGCGCCCGTGAGCTGAACGTCGCCGCCGCATCCATCGCGCGCAGGGTCGCCGACGAGTACGAGGCCCGGGACGGACGTCCGCGCTACGTGGCCGGCTCCATCGGCCCGGGCACGAAGCTCCCCTCTCTCGGGCACATCTCGTTCTCCGACCTGCGGGAGGCGTACGTCGAGCAGGCGCTCGGGCTCATCGAGGGCGGTTGCGACCTGTTCCTCATCGAGACGTGCATGGACCTGCTGCAGATCAAGGCCGCCATGCAGGCCTGCCGCAGGGCGATGTCCGAGACGGGGCGCACCCTCGCCATCCAGGTGCAGGTCACCATGGAGACCACGGGCCGCATGCTCGTGGGCACCGAGATCGGCGCCGCGTACGCCGCGCTCGTCGCGATGAAGCCCGACGCCATCGGCATCAACTGTGCCACCGGCCCGGCCGAGATGCAGGAGCACCTCCGCTACCTGTCGGAGCACTCGGAGATTCCCATCAGCGTGCTTCCGAACGCGGGCCTGCCGAGCGTGGTCGACGGCCGCACCCACTACGACCTCACGCCCGCCCAGCTCGCCGAGTACCACCGGCACCACGTGGCAGATCTCGGCATCGGGATCGTGGGCGGGTGCTGCGGCACCACACCCGAACATCTCCGCGCCGTCGTCGAGGCGGTGCGCGGCATCACGCCGAAGCCGCGCCGGCCCGAGCACGACCCGAGCGTCACATCGCTCTACTCCCCCGTGCCCATCGAGCAGGACAACTCGTTCCTCATCATCGGGGAGCGCACCAATGCGAACGGCTCGAAGGCCTTCCGCGACGCGATGCTCCGCGGGGACTGGGACACGTGCCTGAAGATGGCAACGGAGCAGATCCGGGAGGGCTCGCACGTGCTCGACGTCTGCGTGGACTACGTGGGCCGCGACGGCACGGTGGACATGAACGAGATCGCCTCGCGGTTCGCCACGCAGGCGAGCGTGCCGCTGGTGCTCGACTCCACCGAACCGCAGGTCATGGAGGCAGGACTTCAGTTCGCCGGCGGCCGCTGCATCCTCAACTCGGCCAACCTGGAGGACGGCGAGGAGCCCGGCAGCCGCCTCGACCGCGTGTTCTCGCTGGCCCGCGACTACGGCGCCGCCGTGATCTGCCTCCTCATCGACGAGCGGGGCCAGGCACGCGACGTTGAGTGGAAGATGGAGGTCGCGCACCGCCTCGCCGCCATCGCCACGGAGCGCTACGGGCTGGCCAACAGCGACCTCATCTTCGACCCGCTCACCTTCCCGCTCGGCACGGGCGACGAGGACCTGCGCAAGGACGCGATGCACACGCTCGAGGCCATCCGCCGGATCAAGACCGAGATCCCCGGCGCCTACACCACGCTCGGGCTCTCGAACGTGTCGTTCGGTCTCAACCCGGCGACACGCCAGGTGCTGAACAGCGTGATGCTGCAGGAGGCCCGCAACAACGGCCTCGACTCGGCCATCGTCCACTTCTCGAAGATCCTCCCCATGTCGCGCATCCCCGCGGAGCAGAAAGAGGCGGCACTCGACCTCATCTACGACCGCCGCCGCGAGGGCTACGACCCGCTGCATGCACTGATGGCGATGTTCGAGGGTGTGTCCTCCGTGGCCGCCGTGAAGGAGGACCGGAGCGACTGGACCGTCGAGCAGATCCTGCGCCGCCGCATCATCGACGGCGAGCGCGAGGGCCTGACGGACGACCTCGACAGGGCCATGGCACAGGGCATCGCCCCGCTCGACATCATCAACGAGATCCTCCTCGACGGGATGCGCGAGGTCGGCGAGCTCTTCGGCAGCGGCCAGATGCAGCTGCCCTTCGTGCTGCAGAGCGCCGAGACAATGAAGATGGCCGTGTCGCACCTGGAACCGCACATGGACAAGGCGGGGGCCGCCACCTCCAAGGGGAAGCTGGTGCTCGCCACCGTGAAGGGCGACGTGCACGACATCGGCAAGAACCTGGTGGACATCATCTGCACCAACAACGGCTACGAGGTGCACAACATCGGCATCAAGATCGGCATCCAGGAGATGCTCGACAAGGTGAGGGAGGTCGGCGCCGATGCGCTCGGCATGAGCGGCCTGCTCGTGAAGAGCACCATCATCATGCGCGAGAACCTGGAGGAGATGAACACCACCGGCATGAGCCACGTGCCCGTGCTGCTCGGCGGCGCCGCCCTCACCCGCAGTTACGTGGAGCAGGACCTCCGCAAGGTGTACGAGGGGCGCGTCTTCTACGGTCGCGACGCCTTCGAGGGCCTCAGCACGCTGGACAAGCTGATGGAGATCAAGCGCACGGGCGTGGACGACCCCGATTTCGGCCGCAAGCCGGGTGAGCGCCTGGTCCCGCGCCGCGAGCAGGCATCCGCACCGGTCGACCTGCCCCGCCGGTCCCCTGCCGTTGAAGTGGACAACACCGTGTTCGTCCCGCCGTTCCTCGGGTCCAAGGTGGTGAAGGGCATCGGCATCGACGACATCGCCGCCTACGTGAACGAGACGGCCCTCTTCCGCAACCAGTGGCAGTACAGACCCGAGAAGGGCGAGAGCGACGAGGACTTCAAGGAGCGCATCAGGCCGATGCTGCGCGAGCAGCTCGCCCAGGCGAAGGCCTCGGGTGTGCTCGTGCCTCAGGTCGTGTACGGGTACTTCCCCGTCAACGCCGACGGCGACGACCTCATCGTGTGGACCGACGACACCCGCACGACGGAACGCACCCGCTTCTCCTACCCGCGCCAGAACGAGGAGCCGCACCTCTGCATCGCGGACTTCTTCCGGCCGGTCGAGTCGGGTGAACCCGATTACGCGGCGTTCCACATCGTCACCATGGGGTCGCCGGTCAGCGAGAAGGCCGCCGAGCTGTTCGCCGAGAACCGCTACAACGACTACATGGTCCTGCACGGCATCGGCGTGGAGATGGCCGAGGCGCTCGCCGAGTACTGGCACCACCGCATCCGCACCGAGTGGGGTTTCGTCGACGAGGACGGCCCCACGGTTGCCGGGTTGTTCCGCCAGCAGTACCGCGGCGGTCGGTATTCGTGGGGCTATCCCGCCTGCCCCGACCTGGAGGACAACGCTCGCGTCGCCGAGCTGCTCGAGGCCGGCCGCATCGGCATCGACGTCAGCGAGGAAACGGGCTGGCAGTACCAGCCGGAACAGACGACGTCCGCGATCATCTGCCACCACCCGCGGGCCAAGTACTTCGTTGCCCGCTGAGCGCTTGACGCGCCCTGGCGATGTCGCCCGCTGAGCGCCTGGTGCGCCCTGGAGACATAGTGTCGGCTCCATGAAAGCAGCCGTGTACGACCAGACCGGCGGACCCGAGGTGTTCCGCTATGCAGACATCGACGAACCGCAGCTCCGCAAGGGTGGGGTGCTCATTGACGTGAGATTCGTGGGCATCCAGGGCGGGGACCTGCTGCACAGGGCCCGCGGGGTTCTTGCATCCAACCCTCACGTCGTGGGCTACCAGGCCTCAGGCATCGTGCGAGCCGTCGGGGACGGGGTCACGTCGTTCGTGCCTGGGCAACCGGTCGTGGCAACCATGGCCCACGGCTCGCATGCCGAAGTCGTCAGTGTGCCCGCCGGGTCGGTGTGGGCAGTGCCCGACGGGGTGTCACTGGAGCAGGCCGCCGGTGTGCCGATCGAGTTCGGCACTGCGCACGACTGTCTCTTCGAGTTCGGCGGCCTGGTCGCGGGCGAGACGGTCCTCGTGCAGGCAGGTGCGGGGGGTGTCGGCCTCGCCGCCATCCAGCTGGCGAAGGCGGCAGGTGCCACGGTGCTCGCCACCGCGTCCAGCGACGACAGGCTCGAGCGACTGGCTGCGCACGGTTGCGACCACGGCATCAACTACGTGCGTGACGACCTGGCAAAGAAAACCATGGAGATCACCGGCGGCAAGGGCGCCGACCTCATCGTCGATTCG